>JBKJPI010000213.1:0-9814 GCA_046595235.1 Burkholderiales bacterium
AGTTCCGGCGCAAAGTAGGGGTGCACTTTGCGACGTGATCCGCTGCTAGAGCACGTCGAACTCGACCCGATCCCAGCCGTCCATCGACTCCGCGACGGTGCAAAGCCTGATGCGTCGGGCGCTGTCGCCGTCGTGCAGCACGAAGCTCTGTCCCGGGGCGTTCGTTCCCGGTTCGAACAGAAGACTCGCCCGCGCGTGAAGGTGGCCGTCGTCGGGAAGCATGACGGCCGAAGTGCGCACCATCGGACCGCTTCCCGCGATATCGAGCAGCGTGCCGGCCGAGGCGAGCCCTTCCAGCTTCACGAGCCTCGCACTTTTCGCCAGGATCTCGCATCCGGCGTCGGTCTGGTTGCGTGAGTCGGTGCGGAGCCTTCTCACAATGGCGACACACCATTTCTCAGAGCGTTCCAGCTTGAAGCCGACAAGACTCCCGACTTTGAGCCACCGATCGAGCCGGCGTGAGAACCGCGCGCCGATGCCCCGAGTGCTGTAATCCGTCAACAACCAGTTGTTCAGCGGCGCCACGGGATTCGATTCGGGCGCGGGGGCACTGTCGCCGGCCAGCTCGAGCATCGTAAGGGGCGCACTCTCGGCCTGGGCAGGTTCGGTGGTCTGCTCGAGGGCGTTGCGGATCGCCGCGCCTCCGACTTCCACCTGAATCCTGGTATTGATCCGAACGCGCTCGTCACGCCGCGATGGCGGGCTGTCATCCCAGAACTTGAGCACGTGCTCGAGCGCGCTGAGCTTCTCGAGCGCACCGAATTCGAGACCGAACTGCGCGTCGGCCATCATCGCGACACCGTCCCTGCTGCGCTCGACGATCGGCTGAAGCTGCGGCAGGACGGCCTCGGCGCTGAAGAACAGCAGATCTCCACCGGCGACCACCTGGTCGGGCAGCCGCGCGGGCGGGCTCGCGTCGTCGAGATTGAAAAGGTAGTTGCGCCAGTGCTGCTCGTGCCCCGCATTCACGGTGAAAACCCCGCGATGGGCGGCAGCAATGCGGTAAACGATCTCCACCTGGCGCGGTGTGAGACTTTGCGGCGCGGCGGCGGCGAGCATCACTCCAACCGTGAGCTCGTGGAGCGCGCACGTCGATTCGCTGTCATCGGCATACGCCAGCACCATGGTCTTTGCAGATCCACGTCCCCTCGACGTCCGATAGCAGCGGACCAACGCTTCCCAGGACGCGCGGTCCGGCGGCAGATAGCGCAGCCAGCTGATTTTCATGCTGCGGGTGATGGCGCGAATGGCGCGCACGAGCACGAGGGGCATGCGCGCAGCACACTCGGCATTGCGGAGGGCGGCAGAATCTTCTGCTATCGCCGCGTAGGCGGCGCCGAGGCGATCGAGATACCCCATGAGCGCGCGCCAGTCGGACGCCTGACCCTGGTTGCCTGCAGCGGCGCCGAGGTACGCGAGCGCGAGCTCCTGAACGCTGGCGTTGACGGCTTCGTCGATCATCGAGGTCAGGTGCAGGCGGTGGCTGGCAGCGAAAGCTTCGGCTTCGATCGATTCGAGCCACGCGGCCGCCTCTGCAACAGCACTGGCGGGCATGTCGAGCGGGAGCTCGCCCACGAGTCTCGCAGCCGCCGTCGCATCCGCCATAGGATGGGTCGACTTGGGCGACGGGCGCTCGTTAAATTTGAGACCGAACATGGTATTTACCTTTCGGCCACTTGAAGGGCCGTTCTCATTGACGCCCGAAGAATAGAGCGTTCCGAGGGATCAGAAGGAGGACCTATCTCTCAGTAGTCCGTCTGAAAACCCGCAGGTGTCTGGAAACCTGCAGGTATTAACGACCTGTGAGATGAGCACTTCAGGGGCGAAGCAATACCGCCTCAGGAAAGCGTGATCTGGTTCCTCAGAATTCCGATCTTCTCCACTTCGGTCTCAAGCACGTCTCCGGGCTTCATGAATTCCGGCGGGGTGCGCGCGTGGCCGACGCCGTGCGGCGTGCCGCTCGAAATGATGTCGCCGGGGTCGAGCGTCATGCCGTGCGAGAGCTCCGCGATGATCCGCGGCAGCTTGAAATACATACAGCTTGTGTTCGAGTCCTGCTTGGCAACCCCATTCAGCCTGCATCCGCTCGCGAGGTTGTCAGGATGCGGTATCTCGTCTGCGGTGACGATCCAGGGCCCCATGGGACAGGTGCCGTCGAGGCTCTTTCCCTTGAACCATTGCTGCCCGTGCTGGCGCTGAATGTCCCGGCCCGATACGTCGTTGATAACCGTATAGCCGAATACATGGCCCATCGCCTCGTTCTCGGATATGTTCTTCCCGCCCTTGCCGATGATGACGCCGAGCTCGGCTTCCCAGTCGAGCTTCTCGGTCACATGAGCGTCGTAGGGGACGGGATCGTACGGCCCGATCACAGTTGTCGGTGTCTTCGAGAAAAATGTCGGATGCGCAGGCATCTCGGCCACGTGCGGCCGGATTTTTTCCCCTTCCTTGAAATGCTCGAGATAATTCCAGCCGACGCAGAACACATTCTTTCTCGGCCGTGGAATCGGCGCCATGAGTGCGAGCTTTTCGTAGGATCCGATGCCCGCAGCTTCTGACGCATGTGCCCGAAGCCACTCGACGGCGGAATCTCCGGCCTCGATGAGAGACAGCATGTCGGTTACGTCGAAAGGCGGTCTTCCGCCCAGCGCGGCGAGATCCACGACGCTGTTATCGGCCTTCACGAGCCCGACGCGATACGCGTTGCCGCCTGCTTTGTATGTGATCAATCTCAAAATGTCTCCTCGGGAAACCTGCTGCTTGCTGAGCGTTATCGCAGCTTCGTCTTATTTTAACAACGCGAAAAATTTGAGCTTAAAGTCTTCGCGCCACTAGCTGAAACCGCCCCGGTCCCGTCCAGCCGGTAGAGTTGGATTTTGAGGGCCCACACGCTGCGAACTCCGCGACAGCACATGATCGTCGGCGGCACGCGCGCTGGTACACTCGCAAGAAAATACTACAACAACCAGAGAAGAGAGTCCCAATGCCCACTGACAGTTATTCCGATGCCACCAGTACGCTCGAATCGATCTCAGACGGTGGGTCGTCTGGAAGCGAATTCGCATCGTTCCGCGTGTTATCGGAGCACGATCGCGCAGCGATCAATTCGATCATCGAAACGAAAGTACGGATTCGGCTCGCGCAGGGTCAGGCGCGCGAGGACGTCAAAGCAATCGCGGACAGGCTCGGCATGAAACCTGTCGAGCTCAACAAAATAGTTCGCCTTGCAATGCAGGAGCTCGAGAAAGGCAATGTGCTCATGCACGAGAAAGCGCTGATCGAGGTCGCCGAACAGCTGGTGCCCTGAGGCTTTCTCCCAGCCCATCCCTGAGAGGCGCGACAGACCCTACAGGGCGCGTCGGATTCGCCTGGGCAATGCCGGAGGGCTCGGGTTGGAGCGGGGGCAGGCGCTCAAGCGAGCGCCCCCGCCCGTGTAACAAAGGCTACGGTGCCACGCCGTCGTGCACCGATGATGCATCGGCATGTAAATTTTGACTGGCGGCGTCGCGTCTTGTCCGTTGAATTCTTACGGCCTGCGCTCGTAGCGGAAGCAACTCACGCACGTGTGACCGCCTTCCCGCAATCCCTTCGGTTCTGCTCGCTCACGCCGTTGACGTTTCTGATGCGGCGCCGCATGAGTCGTTATGATAGGCAACACCCCGATACCTTCGAGTTTTATTGCTGCAGCGCCGCGGGATTTGTGTTGTATTAATGCCGCATAAGTTCGTCTCGGACACGACTTCTTTGGTCTTGTACTTCTCATTGGTACGACTTATGCTCATTATTCGGGACGGTGCAATAGTTCACAAAGGCTCATACGATGCTCTGGACTTTGGACAGCTTTCGCGGGCACTCCCAGGCGCTGCCTCACGCTACGTCACAGCGCCAATCAGACACTCCACTTTCCAACTTTTATCGGAGAGTGGACATGATGCTCTACACCGCGGCCGCAGGTTTTGCGGCTTGCATCATCCTGCTGCTGGCGAGCTGATCGTTCTCGTGTAGCCGGCCGCGCAACGTTGCGGCCCCGTTGCGCCGGCATCATCCAGCATCGGCTGGATATCGGCGTATTCGCGCTCACGTCTCCTTCTCAAGACCATGCGCGTGCGCCTTTCGCGCGTATACACTTCCTTAAAAACGGGAGGTCTGTATGCGAGCAGCATTGCGAATCGCAGTCGTCACGTCCCTGGTCTGGCTCTCGCCATGCAGCGCCGCGGAATATCCAGCACGGCCGATGCGGGTGCTCGCCGGCGGCGCGGCGGGCGGGCCGATCGACATCATGGCGCGCATCGTCTTTCAGAAGCTGGCTGAGCAGGTCGGTCAGACGATCGTGATCGACAATCGGGGCGGCGCCGGCGGAACAATCGCCACACGTCTCGCAGCGCAAGCGGCGCCGGACGGCTACACACTCCTTTGCAACAGCAGCCAGTATGTCGTTGCGCCTTCGCTATACAAGCAGCCGGGCTACGATCCCTTCAAGGACTTCGCGCCGATCATCAATGCAGGCGTGAGTCCCAATATCCTGTTCGTGCATCCATCCTTCGCAGCGAACAATCTTCAGGACCTGATCGCGCTGGGTCGGAAGCAGAAGCTTTCCTATGGATCGGCCGGTGCGGGAAGCACGCCGCATCTCACCGGCGAGCGGCTGCTGAAGATCCTCGCGAAGCTCGAAGTGACGCACATTCCCTATAGCAGCGCGGCGCCCGCGATACTTGCGACGGCTGGCGGGCAGGTGCCGATCGGTATCACCGCGATGCCGCCTGCGGTCGAGCTCGTCAAGAGCGGAAAGCTTCGCGCGATCGCCGTGACGAGCCCCGCGCGCATGCCGTCGCTGCCGGACGTTGCGACGGTTGCGGAGTCAGGCTTCCCCGGATATGAGGATTACACGTGGATTGCGTTCTTCGCGCCGGCACGTACGCCAAATGCGATCGTGCAGCAATTGAACCGGCAGATCGCCGCGCTTCTCCAGCTGCCGGACACGCGCAAGCGTCTCGCAGCACTCGGGTTCGATCCTGTCGAGAATACGCCCGAGCAGTTCACCGCCTACATCAAGATCGAAGTTGCGAAGTGGGCAACCGTGATCAAGGAGTCAGGCGCCAAGGTCGACTAATCGCAGACTGCGCACTGAGTGCCCGTCGACTGCGCGTTCAGCAGGCCCCGCTGGCGTGGAGCTTCTCGATATCCTGCTTCGAGTATCCGAGCCAGTGAAGGACTTCATCCGTATGTGCGCCGGCTTCCGGCGTCGGGCTGCGGATCTCTCTCTTCGTCCCGGGAAAGTTGAGCGGCGATGCCACGATGCGCGTCTTTCCAAAGACTGGCGAATCAAGCGGGGCTGCAATGCCCAGGTGATTCACTTGCGGATCGGCGAAAACCTTGTCGATCGTGTTGATCGGGCCGGCGGGAACCCCGGCTTCGTCCAACTTCTCAACCCAGTGCGCTGTGGGCTTGTTCTTGAGCACGTCCCCCAGTGCCGCATTGAACGCAGGGCGGTTTGCCGTGCGATCAGTCAGCTTCCCGAACTGGACGTGCGTCTTCCACTCGGGCTTTTCACACACGTCACACAGGCGTTCGTAAAGCCGTCCTGAGCTTGCCGCCAGGTTGATGAAGCCGTCGCTCGTCGGGTAGACACCGCTCGGCGTCATGGTGGGATGATCGTTTCCGGTCTGCTTCGCGACTTCGCCTTTCATCAGGTAACGTGAGGCTTGGAAGTCGAGCAGGAATATCTGGGTCTCGAGGAGACTCGTGTTGACCCAGCGCCCAACACCGGTAGTCACGCGTTCGAAGAGTGCAGTCATTACACCGAACGCGAGCAGCGTCCCCGCGACCAGGTCGTTCACCGGAATGCCCACGCGAACCGGCCCCTGACCCGGAATGCCTGTAATCGACATGAGGCCGCCCATGCCCTGCGCGATCTGATCCACGCCGCCCTTCGTCGCATAGGGCCCGTCCTGACCGAAGCCGCTGATGCTGCCGTAGACGATGCGCGGATTGATCTTCTTCACGTCGTCGTACGCGACCTTGAGACGATGCTTCACCTGCGGGCGCATGTTCTCGATGATGACGTCGGCGCGCTCGACGAGCTTCCTGAATGCTGCGTGTCCATCTTCCGACTTGAGATCTAGCTGGATCGCACGCTTGTTGCGGTGAAGATTCTGAAAGTCGGTGCCGTGCCGACGGCCGACCACGTCTTCGCCCGCGGGCTGCGGCGGCTCCACGCGGATTACGTCCGCGCCCCAGTCCGCCAGATGCCGGATGCAGGTGGGACCCGCCCGCGCGAGCGTGAGATCGAGCACGAGAAGGTTTGAAAGCGGGAGCTTCGCGCCGTTCGGCGTGGCGTTCTCTGACATGGGTAGACCTGTACAGGTTGGGAGATAGGTGTTTGATTATAGGGGTTTCAGGCGCCTCGGCACCGCGTCGTAAGATCGGTTTGCGCTGTTGAAAGAAGTGCGTGTCATGCCTGCCAGACGCCGTAACCTTCTTCGCGCAAACCGATCGCGAGCTCGACTTCCATTGCTGCGGCAATGCCGTAAGGCATCGGGTTGTAGCGTTCGTAGAGCTCGGGCACGAGACGTAACCCGTATTGCTGCACATACTTGTTCGAGCGAATGCCGGCCTTGTGCTTGTCGAAGCGATCATCGGGATCAAGCCCGGTCATCCCAACGTAGACGCAAGGCATTGTCGGGTCGTAGTCCGGATTGCAGCGCTTGAATTTCGACTCGTACAGAACGTCATTCGAAAGAAGAACAACGTAAACGGAATGATGAGGTTTGCGGCGCTTTGCGGGCACGCTTCGATGTTACGACACGCGGCCTCGCCAGAGCCATATGTCGGCGCCACGCGCCTTCGTGTCCCTGTTGCGCATCGCGAGGCGCGGGCGCAGAAAACGCATCGGTCGCTCAGCTCACAGAAGGCCAGATGCGCGTGCCCACAGCCGGCGAGCGCGGTGCATGAGCGAGCTGCGGTCGAATGCGCCCCATCCACGTGTTCGGGTCATGCGCATTCGCTTCGTGTGGGCCGAAGTGCTGCTCGCGCATCTCAAGCGAAACGAACTCGTGAAGGATCGCGTGCTTGTGCGTGCCTACGCTCGCGAGCATCTTGCGCGCACCGATGCAGCCGGGCAGCTTCGAGAGCAGCGGCAAGCGCTCCTGCGCGTACCAGCCACCGAGATCATCTTCGAGCGAAGGACTCGCGGCGTTGTAGTTGCCGAACTGGATCACCGGGCCCGGCGTTCCGTTCGGCGCACGCGTGCCGACGTCCGGTCCGTCCACCCGAACTTCTTCCGCAAGGATGCACGCCGATGGTTGCTGACGCATCTGCATGAAGCGCTTCGTTTCGGCGCTCTGACGCGTCGCGAGTTGCGCAGGGCTGGGGTTGAGGAAGGTGTGTGCTGTGGTGCCGCCGCAAAGTGCGAGATAGCCCTTGTCGGCCTCGAGCTCGTAATGCGCTGCCCATCGATAGCCAGGGCGCGCGAGCTTCTCTGGAATATGGACTTCGTGAAACCAGCGCTCGTATTCGCGCCGGTGCTCGGCGTCGAGTCCGTACCAGATCGCCCAGATGCCGCTATCCATCCATTTCCCCGTGTCGCGCAAGAGACGGAGTTTATTCCATGGCCGGAAGGCCCCTCATGCTAGGGCGGATGTACTAGCGCCAATGTCGTATTTCCAGTAATGCCGCCGGCGCGGCCTAATAGCGTCTTTGTTCTGGAAGGAGCTTTGCGCAAGACATGCACACGAAACGCAAGTCAGACACCGTACGAGTCATCGGCTGGGCGAACATCGGCGTGAGCCTTGCCGCTGTTTATTTTGCGCCCAGTGTGGTTAGCGCTTTGATCGGGGCCTGCTTCTGGATCATCGCCGTTCTCGGCGTCACGCAGGGCATCGCATGGCGCATGGACAGAAAAGAAGACGAGCTTGGGTTGGTGCGGAATCGGAGATACGGCGGGATGGCGCGCTGACGAGAGGGGCGGCAAACGAAACTCTCGACAAATCTCGCGTGGTCGCGGTAATCAGGCGAAAAGAGATTCTGCCAGTGAGCGCGGTGAGTGGATCACGACACCGCCGAATACCTTGCCATAACCTGCTCCGAAATGCGTGCGATCCCCCGTAACCAGGGCATCACAGCGCAACCGTATTGCGGCAGCAAGCACTGGCCGGTCCTTTTCGGGTAGCCAGTCGAGTTCCTGCTGTGGGGCACCGGCTACCTGCCCAGAACTGAATCGCACGCGCGTGAGCAACGCTTCGAACGCGGTTAGCAACTCCGGACTCTTGATCCTCAAATTGCGGCGCGCCTCGACCACTACATAATCATCTACCCAGCACTCGTGGCCGGCATGCAGAAGCCGGCCGAGCAGTTCACGTACCGCCCCATCTGACTTTGCGGCCGAGAACAAAACATTCGCGTCCAGGAACAACCGCATCGCTCAGGACGGTGTTCTGCTCAGCGGCTTGTTTTTCGCTGGGCCCGGCCAGCGCGTGTGGTGCCCGGCTCTTTGCGAAAGAACGCGCCGAGCTCGGCTTCCGCCGTGTCGAACTCGCTCTCCCGCTCGGGCGTATACGTCTCTACAGGTAACGTAATCGCAGGGCGTAGCAACAAGCCATCCGGCGTGGTCTCAGCGATCAGATGATCTTCCGCCTTAAGGCCCAACGCCTGCCTGAGCTTGGCCGGGAGCGTAATCATGCCGCGACTGCTTATGGTAACCGTTGCTTTCATGCATTGCAGTATAGCAGTAATGCAGAAATTCTAGGGGCGGGCAGTGCACTCGTTCCCGGAACCGGATTCGGAAGTAGGCTGGATTGAAGCATCGAGGTGCGGATCGGTCTGACGGTTCGGAATATTGGCTAAGCTGGCGCGATGTCTTTCTCGTGGGAGCTTCCGGCGTCACGAGACCGATTACGCGCGCTGGCTTGCAAAAGCGCGCTGTCACGTATCGCCGCCGTCAACGTAGTTCGTACCACGCACCTCGACCGCTGCCATGCTGGGCAATGCGGTCACGTTGCACCAACTTGCGAAAGTGCTGCTTGAGCGTGTTGCGGCTCGCGCCGGTGAGCTGCATGGCTTGCGCCATCGTGATTCGCCCGTGCTCGCGGGCGAATTCGACGATCTGCATCGACAGTTCCGGCAGCTTCGCGAGCACCAGCTTTTCCCGGTCGACCTTGACTTGAAGCCGGCGCACCTGCTCGGCCAGGGAGCGCAGGAAGAACATCACCCACGGCGCCCAGTCCGGTGCCTCCGCGCGAATCGTGCCCTGCGTGTGTCGCAGCGCGAGGTAGTAGGCCTCCTTGCTGTGTTCGATCACGCTCTCGAGCGAGCTATAGGGCATGTAGGCGTAACCGGCCTGAAGCAGCAGCAGGGTGGTCAACACGCGGCAGAGCCGTCCGTTGCCGTCCTGGAACGGGTGTATCTCCAGGAACACCACCACGAAGACGGCGATGATCAAAAGCGGGTGCAAGCGGCGCGCCTCGCGCTCCCCATTCAGCCAGGTAACGAGCTCGACCATCAGGCGCGGCGTGTCGAACGGTGACGCCGTCTGGAACACAACTCCGATCTGCGCACCAAGCTCGTCGAAGGCGGCGACGCTGTTGGACGTGGTCTTGTAGTTCCCACGATGCCAGGCGTCTTTGTCGCTATGGCGCAGCAGGGTCTGGTACAGGTGTCTGATGTGGTTCTCGTCGAACGGGATATCCTGCCAAGACGAGAACACCAGTTCCATCACTTCAGCGTAGCCCACGACCTCCTGCTCGTCGCGGTCAGCGAAGGATTTGATCTCCAGGTCGGAGAGCAATCGCTCGATGTCCCGGTCCGACAGCTTGCTGCC
>JBKJPI010000267.1:0-4977 GCA_046595235.1 Burkholderiales bacterium
AAGAACGATACCGATGAAGTGCGCACGGTGCGCTTTGCGCCTGGAAGCGATGCCATCGCGCCTGCGCAGCGGGAGCAACTCGACGCGCTCGCGAAAGCGCTCAAGGACCGGCCGCAGTTGAAGCTCGTGGTGAAAGGCCCTTACGATGGCGTCCGTGACGGGCAGCAGTTGCGGCGGGCGCAGGCGCGTCTGGCGCTCGCGCGCGCACTGCGCGCGAGGCTCCGGACGGGCGAAGATCCCGGACCCATCGCTTACGCGCGTGCCGATACCCAGAAAGCCCTGGAGACACTGCTGACCGAGCGCGCGGGACCCGATGCGCTGGCCGAGCTCGTAAAGTCGTATGCGGCTCGCACCGGCCGACAGCCCGACCGGGTGAATCCGGTGCTCGGCTTCTTCGGCCGTGGCAGTAAGGACATCGACTTCTACCAGGCGGCGTTCGATCGCCTCATCGAAGTCGAGCCCCTGTCCGATACGGCGCTTCGTCTGCTTGCCGCGCACCGCGCTCAGGCGATCGTCGATACGCTCGTTGAAGCGGGGATCGTCCCCGGACGCGTGCAATCGGGCGGGATCGTGCAGGTGAAGCCGGGCAGCGGTCCGGGCGTCGTGACCGAGTTCGCCCTGGAGGCCATGCCGGGGTCTTTGTGAGCGCCCGGCGCGCTTCCGGCGCGGACGCACCGGAATCTCGGACGCTATGCATCTATCTCTGGAGTGAGCGCGACGCCGATCGTAGTGCCCTGCTCAAGGGCGCTTTGAACGTTGAGGACGGCCCCGATGACTTGAGCCTGCTCGCGCAGGCCCGCGAGGCCGTAGTGGCCGGGGTGTACGGCTGCGACGTCGAAACCGACGCCATTGTCGGCGATCGTCAGCTTCAAGCCGTGACCATCGCCGGACACGAGTAACCTGATCGTAACCTGCGTGGCCCCTGCATGATGCTCGACGTTACGCATCGCTTCCTCTGCGATACGGAACAATGTTTCCGCTCGTTCATCGGCGAATGTACCCGCAGGCGCCTTGCTCGTGAAATCCACCCGAATGCCGGTACGCTCGACGAATGACTTCACGAGTTCGTCGAGTGCCGCGGTAAGCCCCGCATCGCGCACCGGGTTGAAACGCATCTGCGTGATCGCGGCGCGGGCTTCGTTCAATCCCTGCTGCGCGGTTTCCTCGGCCTGCGCCAACTCCTCCGCCAGGGCCCCCGGATTGGTCGCCGATAGCCGTCGCAGAAGCCGGATTTCGGTGAGCATCGCCATCATCGAGTGCGCGAGGGTGTCATGCAGGTCGCGCGCAATCTTCAGGCGCTCGCGCACGACGGCTGAATAGCGCGCCTGTTCGGCCAGCCGCTCGATTTCCCGGGTACGGGCGGCCACGCGCTGGTCCAGCTCGGCATTCAATGTCTGCAATGCGCTGCGTTCGCGTGTGAGCGAGTCGAGCAGCTCGTACAGTGCACTCCCCAGCCGAGCGGCTTCATTGCGACCGCTGGGCACTGCGATCGCCCGCGTGAGCCCCGTTCGAATGGCATCGGCGGAGCGCGCGAGGTCATCGAGGCCGCGCGTGACGCGGCGCGCGAGCAACACGCCGAGCAGCGCCGCGGCGAGCCCCAATCCGAGCAGGACGGCGGTAATCTGGCCCTCGAGGATTCTGGCGGGCTGCGCGGCATCGTTGAAGGGTTGCATCACCACAATGCGCCAGCCGAGATCGCGCAGCGCGTCGGACGTCGAGGACGGTGCGCCGGCGACCAGAAAGCGCCTGCCGTCGTCCAGCTGGACAACCTGCGAAGGCCACTCGATACGGCGGCCTGGCGGCGCAGCGTTTTCGACCGATTGGAGGGTTTGTGCCCAGCGCACGTTCTTGAGGTTCGTGGGCCCGATCAGGGCCGTGCCATCTGCGTCCACCACCACCAGCTCGGCGCCGTCCGATTCCCGCAGCTCGTGTCCCAGATCTGCGGCGAGATCCAGCAGCCAGCGCTGGCCCAGTTGGGTTCCGACGACGCCGACGGCGTTTTTCCCGGCATCGAGGACCGGAGCAATCAAGTCTACAAGGGGCCCGGGCACTGCCGTGGTGGGCGCCGCCCTGCGCGCAACATGCACATCCGCGACATTCGACCCCTTCAGGCCGAGCGCAAACCACGCTCTCCCCGCGACGTTCTCGCCTTCGATCTCGCCGTGGGTCGCGGCCACTATCCGCCCTTGCGGGTCAGCGACGCCAATCCATTCGAACTCGGGCGACGCCTGTTGCAGGTTCTCGAGAATCCGCCGGATGGTGGCCTGGTTCTCGTCATGAATCTCCGTGGCCAGGAGCGCTGCCAACGCGCGCACCGATTGCAACCGGCGCGCGACGTTCAGATTCAGATCGGCAGCGACCCGGCCGGCAGCGCGGTCGAGTTGCCGGCCGCGCTCGTCGAGTAGATTGCGCCCCACGATGTCGTCCACCCACACGCTCGCAACGACCGCGAGACCCAGTGATAAAGCGAACACCAGCCAGCCGACTGCAGAGGCCAGGCTGCGCCGCGGATCGAGATAGCGTGCCAGTTGGTGCATCAAGAAAGTCGTAACGCTCCAATGTCGCAAGTGACGAAAGTCACATCGAGCTCGTGACGCGCGGGCCTCGCTGGCCGCTGAAGCATCCAGTAGATTACCTGCCTGAGCGGAGAAGCTTCGGCCATTTCCGCGCGAGCTCTCAACCCGGGATGATGGAAGTGGATGAACTGATTCGACTCGTCGTGCAGCGCGCCGGAATCTCGCCCGGGCAGGCGGCACTCGCCGTGACGGCCATGGTGGGATATCTGACGGCCCGGCTTCCGTCCCCGATCGTCGGTCGCATCGTCGAGCAATTGGGCGACGGGGCAGGCAAACGTTATTCGGATCCCGGGGATCGGGGGCCCGAGTGACCGCGGATGCCCCCGCAGCGGCTTGCCGCATCCGGGTGCTCGTTGCCGATGATCAGGCCCTGATCCGGCGCGGAATGACGCTGATCCTGTCGCTCGAGGCGGACATCGAAGTCGTGGGGCAGGCATCTGATGGCGTGGAAGCCGTCGAAGCGGCCAATCGCTTGCATCCCGATGTGGTGTTGATGGATCTGCACATGCCGCGCAAGGGCGGCGTGGCCGCGACGCGCGAAATCATGCTGTCGCTGCCCGACACGCACGTGCTGGTCCTGACGACGCTCGATGATGAGGAGACGGTCTTCGAGGCGGTTCGTGCCGGCGCGCACGCCTACTTGCTGAAGGATGCCAGCGAAAGCGAACTGCTCGAAACGGTGCGCGCCGTACATCGCGGCGAATCCCGCCTGACGGCCAGGATCGCGCGAAAGGTGATGGATCAGTTTCGACAGCTTGCGTCCCTGCTCGAAGAAGACGCCTTCAAGGGGCCCGCGCCCGCGGCGTCGAGCGGCACTCCGGCAGGCCTGGAGCGAGACGGCACCGCAGGCGCCCCGATCGAGACCCTCAGCAACCAGGAGGAAAAGATCCTGAATCTAATCGCCGAGGGCAAGAGCAACAAAGACATCGCGACCGCCGTATTCCTGGCCGAAGGCACGGTCAAGAATTACGTAAGCCGGATCATGGAGAAGCTCCATGCCAACACGCGCACCAAGCTTGCCGTGATGGCGATGCGCCAGCGGCGCGGTGAGTGACCCATGCCCCGGGTCACCTCAAGTCATGACCTTCAGCACCTTACATCTGTGCGGCCGAACGCTAGAGTACAGGCTCGATGCGCGAATGCAGAGGTCTTGCGCGACGATCGATCCCGGATATCAACCTACAAGGAGCCTGTGATGACCATGAACATGAAACCGATCTACAAAGCTTGCATGCCCGCGCTTGCCGCGGTCTTCGCGTTTGGAGCCGTTACCGCGGTGGCGCAGTCCACCATGGCGATGAAGGAGGACGCGGCGCAATTGAAGTCGGACAGGGCTGCGCTGGAGCGGCAGATGAAGCGACTGGAGGCCGACGAGGCGACACTGAAAGCCGACACCGCCTCGGGCAAGATGTCGGCCGTGTCCAAGGACGCCTACGAGGTTTACAAGGCCAAGCAGGGGGTCAAGGGCGCGAAGCACGCCATCACCCACGACAAATCCGCCTCGCTGCAAATGAAGGCGGACAAGGCTGCGCTCAATCGCCAGATGAAGCGATTGGACCTGGCTGAGGCGAGGCTGAAGGCCGACACGGAGGACGGCAAGATGTCGGCGATGTCCAAGGACTCGGAAAAGGTTTACAAAGACCGCCAGAGCGTCACGGCCGAGAAGAAACAGATCGCGTCCGAGAAGGCTAAATAGCCCGTCGAGCGACAACCGCAGGCGGCTTGGCGTCCGCGCTCAACGCCTGCGAGTCCCGTTAGCATGCATCGAACGACGCCTACGCACATCTACCTGCATGAAGATGCAGCCGGACACCGAGCACCCCCACGGTTTGAGCGACACGGACTTCGACGCGTCTTGACGAGGGACAAGCCGGTCATCGTCGCCTTTCATGCGTATCCATGGCTGATCCACCGGCTGATGTACCGGCACACCAACCACGGCAACATTCATGTTCGCGGCTACTGGGAAGAAGGCAGGATCAAGACGGCCTTCGGTATGACTGTGCTTAACGACCTGGACCGCGTTCATCTCGTGATGAACGCCGTCGACCGTCTGCCGCAGATTAGCGATTCGCGGCCGCGCCCTGAAGCGGCGGCTGAAGGACAAGCTGCTCGAGCACAAGCAGTACATCGGACCTACGGGCAGGTATCAGGCCGCGTCAGGGGTCATGTCACTCATCGAATGCCTTGAGCTAAATCCATGCTGCTCAGCGGATAGCCTCATGCACATCTCGGTGTATTTCGAGCGGCGACACCGAACGGTACGGTCCTTGCGAGTATTCTGAAATGAACCTGCTCGCCCCAATGGGTGCGGCGGCGGGGCTGTTGCTCCTGGCCTTTGCCCCTGCGGTCGTGGCCGCCGAGACTAACGGTACCGTGAAGCTGATCGAGCTCATCAATG
>JBKJPI010000297.1:0-5313 GCA_046595235.1 Burkholderiales bacterium
GGTTCTCGATATACGCCGGATGGATATTGTGTCCGCCCCGGATGATGAGATCTTTCTTGCGGCCGACGATCTGAAGATTGCCCTGCGCATCCATGCGCCCGAGATCTCCGCTCATGAACCAGCCCGATGCGTTGAAGGATTTTTCAGTCGCCGCCTGGTTATCGAAGTAGCCCAACATGAGCAGCGCGCCACGCGTCCCGATTTCGCCGGCTGCACCCGCTGCGGCCTCGATGTCAGGATTTTCAGCGTCCCACAACCGCGTTTCGTAGCCGGCGCACGCGCGTCCGCACGTCGTTGTAATGCACTCCACATCGTCCCCGGGCAGCGTGTACTGGTGGGAGCCGTTCTCGGTCATGCCGTAGACGTTCTGAGGTGTGATGCCCATATCGACGAACGCACGGGCAGTCTCCGCCGGTATGGTCGAGCCCGCCATGTAGAAGACATCGATCTTACCCATGCGCGGCATTCCGCGGCGCGTGATTTCGGCGAGCAGATCGACCGCATGCGTCGGAACGCCCATGACGTAGGTGGCGCCGGTCTCGATGATCCAGTCGAGCGACTTCAACCCCGCGCGCAAGTCGTTCACCACGAGCTCGAAGCCCGCGACGAGACTCTGTTCGAGGGCGACGGTCCCGATGTGGTGCGAGAGCGGGCTGTGGCTGTACAGAATCGTATTCTCGTCATGGCGCCAGTCGCTGACCATGGCACGCCCGTTCGCGAGCAGCGTATTGTCCGAATGCAGAACGCCTTTCGGCACACCCGTCGTGCCCGAGGTAAAAGCGAGATAGACGATCTTGTCGGGATTCTCGTC
Organism: Burkholderiales bacterium; assembly: GCA_046595235.1. Lineage (GTDB taxonomy): Bacteria > Pseudomonadota > Gammaproteobacteria > Burkholderiales > SG8-41 > JAQGMV01. The sequence continues at coordinate 812 of JBKJPI010000297.1, forward strand.
GACGGGGGGCAACGTTTCATTCGTCTCGGTACCCGGCTCGGGGCATGCATTTACGCCGGCGCTCGCCGGCTCGCCCACGCAATACACACGTCTCATGCATGCGAGCGCGCCTGCGGCCTCGAAGACGTCGCTCCGCGCACCGTCGGCACCGTAGCCCCGTTTGGTGAACAGCGCCGCACTCATGATGCGCTCCGTGAGCTGAACCACGTCGGCAACCGCGTAATTCTGATGCAGCGAGGGATTGCAGACATAACCGTTACGTGAGCAGGCGAGAAAAACCGCTACGGCTTCCGCGCAATTCGGAAGCCACACTGAGACGCGTTCGCCGCGCCGCAGCCCGGCCGCGTGGAGATCGCCCGCGATCGCATCGACCCAGGCGCACAGGACACGCCACGTGAGCCGCCGCCGGCTGTCGCGCAGCGCATACGAATCGGGGCGAGCGCGCGAATGCGATGTGAGCAGCGTGTAGAGCGTTTCGTCGCGCCAGTGCCCGTCGCCGTAATAGCATCCCGCGACGCGGGGGTCGTGCAGCGTAAGAATGGTGCTCATTCGATACGGCTTTGAAGACCGCGGCTCAACGCCGACACCACGAACCGCCAGTCACCGGCTGCGGGCTGGCGAATGAGCCGCATCGTTGGATACCATGGTGTGGTATCCCCGTGAGCGAGCCAGCGCCAGTCCGCCGCGAACGGCAACGCGACAAAGACGGGCCTGGCGAGCGCCCCTGCGAGATGCGCCACCGCGGTGTCGACCGAGACCACTGCATCGAGCGCTGAGATACACGCGGCCGTGTCCCGAAAATCGCCGAGCTCGGCGCTGAAATCGTGGAGATCGATCCCCCGCCGCGCGCGGGTCGCCGCATCCATCGCCCCTTCGCCTTTTTGCAGGCTCACGAAGGTGCAGCCGGCAATGCGGGTGAGGTCGCTGAGATACTGGGGAGGCAGCGAACGTTTGCGGTCTCCCGCATGGGTCGGGTTGCCGCTCCACGCGAGGCCCACCTTCAGCCCGTCGCCGCATTCCTGAAATTTGTCGCGCCAGTGTCTCGCGGCCTCGGCGTCGGCTTCGAGGTAGGGGACCATCGCCGGGATCGACCCGGCCGCAGTCTGGAATGCGAGCGGCAGGCTCATCAGCGGAATTTCATAGTCGGCAGACATGATTTCGCCGGGCCTGATGACTTCGCTGACGCCTGCAACGGTCCGGAAGAGCGCGTGCAATGCCGGCTGGCACTCGACGATAACCTCCGCACCACGCGCCGCGACCCGTGACGCATAGCGAACGAACTGAATCGCGTCGCCGAAGCCCTGCTCTGCGTAGAGCACGACCCGCTTTCCGGTGAGGTCGTGGATGCCGTCCCAGCGCGCGCGCACCGCTGCGCGGGGGGCCGAGGCGCCGCCGAGATGAACGCGCCATTCATATTCCCGCCAGCCTTCCTCGAAGCGCCCGAGTGCTAACAGAGTGGCCGCCCGGCCATATCGGGCGCTCACGAGCTCCGGATTGAGCTTCAGCGCAGCGTCGTAATGATCGAGCGCAGCTGCGAGGTCGCATTGGTCCTGCAGGACGTTACCGAGATTAACGTGCGGTTCAGCAAGCGTCGGGGCCGTGCGAATCGCTTTTTTGAATAGGGCAATCGCCTTCGCCGGCGCGTCCTGCTGATGGTGAATGATGCCGAGATTGTTCGACGCCACGGCATGGCCCGGTTCGCGCGCCAGAAGCTTTTCGTAGCAATCGCGCGCATCGTCGACTCGTCCTGCATCCATGAGCCCGATGCATTCGAGAAACGCGGGGGCTTCGCCATCGGCGGCCGACGGCGCCGACTGATGACGCCCGATGACCCTGAACGCTAAATCGCGTGCGAGCTTTGCAAGCATGGAAGATCCGGCTCACCGACAACTCTCAGCATCGCGTTGTCAGTGACCGAAGGTGTCTGGATCGGGACTGCGTTTGCCGCGGAACGCTTCACCCAGCTCCTTCGACTCATCGGTATCGAGATAGAGGCGCAGCAGAAGGTCGTGTGACACGCGCGAGAGTCCCGAGACGCCGCCATGCCGGGCGACGAACGCGCCTTTGAGTGCGGCAAGCGCGAAGGCCCCGCGCTCGGCAACCGCTTCGGCCATCGCACGCGTCTCCTGTTCGAGCGCTGCATCGGGCACGACTTTATTGATGAGACCGATCTCGAGCGCTTCGCGCGCGGAAAGTTTCGGGTTCAGGAACCACATCTCCTTCGCTTTTTTCTTGCCGACGAGATCCTCGAGATACCACGTGCCGTAACCCGCATCGAAGCTTCCCATCATCGGCCCGACCTGGCGAAAGACCGCACTTTCCTTCGCGATCGTGAGATCGCACATGACCTGGAGCACCTGGCCACCCCCGACAGCGAAGCCGTTGACGGAGGCGATCACCGGTTTCTGCAGGCGCTCGATGCTCTCGTAGATTTCGAGTGTCGGGAGCATGCCGGCGTACAGCGTGGTGTCTTCCATACCGACCTTCCGCCCGCCGATACAGAAGAAGCGTTCTCCTGCGCCGGTGATGACGAGCACTCGAGTGCGCGTCTCACGCCGCACGTCATTGATGCAGTCACGGATCTCGCGACACATCTGTGCGGTGAACATGTTGCCATCGTCGGGCCGGTTGAGCGTGAGCCAGCCGACCGCGCCTTCTTCGCGATAGAGGATGGTTTCGTAAGGCGTCGGTGTGGCCATCGCTAAACGACTCGGTCGCCCCGTAATCGTTCGATCGTAGAGGCATCGTATCCGAGCAGATCCCGAAGCACTTCATCCGTATGTGCGCCGAGCCGTGGAGGCGGCAGGCGATAGCTCGAGCTCGTGCCGTCGACGCCGATGCCGAGGCCGACCTGAGGCACGCGCCGGCCGTCGGTGCGATCGGTAAAGAAAAGCCCACGCCGCACGAGCTCGGGGTCGCTGCTGACCTGATCCACCCGATTGACCGGCCCGGCGGGGACCTTCGCCTCGAGAAAAATCTTCAGCCAGGCGTCGCGGCCGCGCGATACGAGCACGCCCTGGATTGCCGCAACGATTTCGGAACGTGCTGCGCGGCGATCCACGTTTGTTGAATAGCGCGCGTCGCCCCCGATTTCGGGCTTACCCACCGCATCCCAGAAGCGCTTCCAGATCGCATCGTTGCCAAGGCCGAGCGTAATGGGATCGTCCTGAGTTTCGAATGTCTGATAAACCGCGATCACGCTGTCGCGCGCGCCGGTGCGCTTCGGAACTTCTCCCGATCCAAGGTACGGCACGATGCGCGGCGCCATGAAGCGCGTCATGCTGTCGATCATCGCGATGTCGATTTTGTGACCGCGACCGCTGCGCTGGCGGTCGAAAAGGGCTGCCAGCGCGGCATAAGACGCATCCATTCCTGCGATCAGATCGGCCGCCGGCGAACCGACTTTCTGCGGCGGGCTGTCGGCCTCTCCGGTGAGGTCCATCACACCGCTGTAGCCTTCGGCGATCAGGTCGTAGCACGGAAAATCCTTGCGGGCGCCTTCCATACCGAAGCCCGTCAGAGAGACGAACACGAGATCGGGCTTGATGGCGCTCAGCGCCTCGTAGTCGATGCCGAGCTTGTTCTGAACGCGTGCGACGAGATTTACGATGACGACATCCGCGGTGCGCACGAGATCGTGCAGCACGCGCGCACCGGCGGCGCCCGTGTAGTCGAGCGTGATGCTCCGTTTGTTGCGGTTCACGCTGAGGAACCACAGCGACTCTCCGTCGAGAAAGGGCGGACCCCACGCGCGGCTGTCGTCACCGGCGCCCGGCCGCTCGATCTTGAGCACGTCTGCGCCCATGTCTGCGAGGAGCATCGCCGCGTAAGGACCCGCGATCGAAGTGGTGAGGTCGACTACGCGAACGCCCGCAAGCAGCGCGATCGGCGGCGCGGTAGAAGGCGCAGGCAAGGCATCGAGGGGAAGCACGGACACGCAGCCTCAAAAGCCTGAAATTAACACATCACACCCCCGCCCAAAAAAAGGAAAGGAGGTCTCGGAGGAAAACCATTGGTTGTCCTCTGAGGCGTTCACCGGGTCGCGGCGTGCCGATAGGCTGCCGAGCGTAGCGAGGTGCCGCGGCCAGGTCACGGAGGAAACCTTGGTTTCCTTCCGTGTCGTTCACCGGGCACCTGCCGTAGGCGGCGCCTACGGCAGGAGGACTGTGGAGCCCGTGGTTTTACGATTCTGCAGATCCATATGCGCCTGCGCCGCTTCGCGCAGCGGGTATGTCTGGTTGATCGTGATCTTCACCGCGCCTTTCTTCACGACCGCGAACAGCTCGCGCGCGGCAGCCGCCAGATCTTCAGGCGTAGCGGTGTAGTTGACGAGCGTCGGGCGCGTAAGGAACAGTGAGCCTTTCGCGGCAAGTATCCCTATATTGACCGGCGGCACGGCGCCGGAGGCATTGCCGAAGCTTGCCATCAGCCCCAGGGGCGCAAGACAGTCGAGCGAATCGGTAAAGGTGTCCTTACCCACGCCGTCATAGACGACCGGAACG
>JBKJPI010000338.1:0-2788 GCA_046595235.1 Burkholderiales bacterium
AGTTCACGCCGGTCGCGTGGCTTGCGATTGTTCCCAACGTGCTGGTGGCGCATCCGTCCCTACCCGCCCGTTCGCTCCAGGAATTGATACAGCTCGCGCATGGGAAACCCGGGCAGCTGACCTTCGCGTCGAATGGCACAGGCACGTCCGCGCACATGGCCGGCGAGCTTCTGAAGCGCGCAGCGGGAATCGAGATTCTGCACGTGCCGTATAAAGGCGCAGGTATCGCGGTCAACGATGCCCTCGGCGGTCACGTGCAGCTGTTGTTCGGTGCGGTCGCAACGACGCTTCCGCAGGTGCAGGCGGGAAAGCTGCGAGCACTTGCCGTCACCGGCGCACGGCGCTCAGCGGCCGCCCCATCGGTGCCGACTGTCGCAGAATCGGGCTATCCGGGATTCGAAGTCGTGCAGTGGTTCGGTGCCTTCGCGCCGACAGGCACACCGATGCCGATCGTCTACAAGTTGAATGCCGAGCTCAACCGGGCGCTCAGCCAGCCGGATGTGCACGAAGGCTACGCGCGCCAGGGGTTTGAGACGCGGCCTGCCACAGCTGAACAATTCGCGGGTTATCTCAGGTCGGAGCACGCCAAGTGGTCGAAACTCATCAAGGAAGCGGGCATACGCGCCGAGTGAGGACACTCGCGCTCGCAGCGTTGCTGCTCGTGAGCAGCGCGGCGCTCGCGCAGAGCGCCCCCGGATATCCCTCAAAACCCATCCGGATGATCGTGCCGTTTACGGCAGGCGGGCCGACGGACATCCTGGCGCGCGCGATTGGACAGAAGCTTACCGAGGCGTTGGGGCCGCAGGTCATCGTCGACAATCGGCCGGGTGCGAACGGCAATATCGGCGCCGAGCTCGTAGTGAGATCGCCCCCGGACGGCTACACGCTGCTTCTTGCCACCGCCGGAATCCTGACAGTCAATCCGAGCCTTCAGGCACGATCGCCGTTCGATGTCACGCGAGACCTGGCGCCGATCGCGCTGGCCGCTTCGATCACGAACGTGCTAATCGTGCATCCAACGCTGCCGGTCAAGTCCGTCAGGGAATTCATTCGGCTCGCGCAATCCAGACCTGGACAGTTGAGCTACGCGTCGTCGGGAACGGGCTCTGCGAGTCATCTTGCGATGGAGCTTTTCAAAAGTACGGCCCGCGTCGATATCCTCCACGTGCCTTACAAGGGCGCAGCACCGGGGATCACCGACCTCATGGGTGGACATGTGCAGGTGATGCTCATCGGGCTGCCTGGTGCCTTGCCACCGATCAAGGCGGGAAAGCTGAAAGCACTCGCCGTGAGCAGCGTGCGTCGTTCTCCAGCGGCGTCCGAGCTCCCGACGATTGCAGAAGCGGGGCTGCTGGGATTCGAAGTGATCAACTGGCTGGGTGTGCTGGGTCCCGCTGCCGTGCCCCGCGATGTCATCACACGGCTCAATCAGGAAATCAACAAAGCTTTGCAACAGCCGGATACCCGCGAAAAGCTCGTGAGTCAGGGCTTCGAAACGATGGGCGGAACGCCCGAGCAGTTCGCCGCCTACATGAAGACCGAAACTGCGATGTGGGCGAAGGTCGTCAAGGCCTCGGGCGTGAAAGCAGACTAAGCGCGGGTAGAGCTCCAGGAGCGCCGCGCCGCTTCATGCGAGGAGCGCGGTCAGTGTGCGCACATCGGCCACCGTCTCGAGCCGCCACAGGAGTGCCGCAACCTGGTTTGTCTTCGCCGCCCCGATAGCGGGCCCGGCGTTCGCGCGGAACTTCCGCTCCAGCGCAGCGTCGCTCATCGGGTTATCCACCGTTCCGCTCGCATGGGCGACGCCCGCCTCGAAGCGTTTGCCATTGGCAGTCACCGTGGCGTACGCCTCATCGGTGCGGAGTGCGTCATCGGTCGTGACCGTTACTTTGCGCCGCAGTGCCACCACTGCCGGGTCGCGCGCCCGCTCGTCGGTGTATTGCTCGATACCGGCATTGCCGTCGAGATAAGAAACGGCAGCGGAGTGGTAGATGCTGAACTTCGACTGTAATCCGGTCTGAGGCTCGACGACGCCGGTGATGTTGATGACATGCGGATGAACCCGCAGCGCCACGCTCTCGACCGTCGCAGCGTCCGCAGACACCCGTTTCCCCAGCTCGATCATGGCGTCGATCGGCGGATGCAATACGACCCCGCACGCATAAGGCTTGTGTCCGTTGTTGAGAATTTCCCAGCGCTCGCCCAGGGCTTCGGTCACGCGCTCGGGTTGCGCCACTGTGCTGTAGATCCGGCAAAAGCCTTTACTGCCTTCGAGGATCTCCTGGGAGCTGTCGAACCCCTTTGCGCGAGCAGCGCTGCGAGCACACCACTCGAAGCCGCTTTGCCTGCATGAAACGACTTGCACATCGTTCCCCGGTTCTGCTGCATGCCTGCAGATTGCGTCGCTGCGATTCCCAGTGCGTGCGTCATCTGCGTCGCGTCGAGGCCTATGAGCTTCCCTGCGGCCGCCCCGGCCGCGATCGTGCCGAGTGTGCCCGTGAGATGCCAGCCGCCGTCGTGGTGCCTGGGCGCGGCCTGTCCCGCTCGCACACCCGCTTCGAAACCTGCCACGTATGCCGCTATAAAAGCCCTGCCATTGGCGCCTTCGCGATCTGCGAGCGCAAAAAGCGCCGCCAGCGTCGGAGAGCTCGTGTGCAGCACGGTGCCGCTCATGTGCGTGTCGTCGTAATCGAGCACATGCCCCGCCTGACCGTTGGCCAGGGACGCGTCGAGTAAGCCGAGCTTCGTGTTGCGGCCGAAGACCGTCGCCACCGGACGTCCGCCGACC
>JBKJPI010000507.1:0-5544 GCA_046595235.1 Burkholderiales bacterium
AGAACATCGGCGCCGATGCGCGTCGTGCGCCTCACGGGCCTCGCGGGCACTGCCGTGTTCCTGGGCATATTCGCAGGATCGCAGTTCGCCCTCATCTTCGCGACGATTTTTGCAATGACGTTCTTCTGGAGCGCCGCACTGCCGCTCCTCGAGGCGACGACGCTCACGCACCTCGGCGACGACGCTCACGCACCTCGGTGACGACACCGGACGTTACGGCGCGGTGCGGGTGTGGGGATCGATTGGCTTCATCGCGGCCGTCATCGGAGTCGGGCACCTCCTGGATTACGTCTCACTCGCCGCGGTGCCCATCATGGTGCTCGCGATGATGATCGGCATTCTCGCCTGCGCATTCGTGACCCCCGAGGCGCCGGTTGTGCATCATGGCGGTGAGACGAGTGTCGGCCGCGTCATGTTCAGGCCGGAAGTCATTGCCCTCATCGGTGCCGGCGCTTTCATGTCGGCCGCGCACGGGCCGTACTACACGTTTTTTTCAATACACCTCGTGGGGCAGGGCTACACCAAGTCGGCAACGGGATGGCTGTGGGCGCTGGGTGTGATTTGCGAGATCGGGATCTTCGCCTGGATGCCGCGCCTGCTGCGCGCCTGCACCTTGCGGATGATTCTCATCGCAAGCTTCGCGCTCGCCGTCGTTCGCTTTCTCGCGATCGGATGGTTCGCCGGCAGCCTCGCCGTGCTCCTCCTGGCTCAGGTGCTGCATGCCGCGACCTTCGGCGCCTTTCACGCGGCGTCGATCGGTTATGTCCACAAGCTTTTCAAAGGACGCCTGCAATCACGCGGGCAGGCGATCTACGGCAGCATCTCATTCGGTGTCGGAGGGGCCATCGGTGCGTTCGCGAGCGGTTTCGCGTGGGACCTCTGGGGGCCCGCCATTACCTTCACGCTCGGCGCCGCATGCGCGCTCGCCGGCATGCTGATCCTGCTGTGGAAGTTGAAGGCGTAGCGTGTAATAATTCCATCTTTCAGTGACTTACCGGCATTTCAATGACTTCGACCACCCCTCGAACCCTGTACGACAAGCTCTGGGACAGCCACCTCGTGCGGCAGGAGCAGGACGGCACGGGACTTCTCTATATCGACCGGCACCTCGTGCATGAAGTAACCAGTCCGCAGGCTTATGAAGGGCTGACGCTCGCCGGGCGCAAGCAGTGGCGCGTCGACTCGGTCGTGGCGACGGCCGATCACAACACGCCGACCAAAGACTGGGATAAAGGCATCACCGATCCCATTTCACGGCTGCAGGTCGAAACGCTCGACGACAACATCAAAAAATTCGGAGCGAAGGTCTATTTCCCGTTTCTGGACAAGCGTCAGGGCATCGTCCACGTCATCGGGCCCGAGCAGGGCGCAACGCTCCCCGGCATGACGGTGGTGTGCGGCGATTCTCACACGAGCACGCACGGCGCATTCGGCGCGCTGGCATTCGGGATTGGCACGAGCGAAGTCGAGCACGTGCTTGCGACCCAGTGCATGGTGATGCAGAAATACAAATCGATGCAGGTACTCGTCGAAGGTGAGCTGCCGGAAGGTGTAACAGCAAAAGACGTGACGCTCGCAGTCATCGGCAAGATCGGCAGCGGCGGCGGCACAGGCTACGCGATCGAATATGCGGGTTCGGCAATCCGGGCATTGAGCATGGAAGGCCGCATGACCTTGTGCAACATGGCGATCGAGGCGGGCGCGCGCACGGGGATGGTGGCAGTTGACGAAAAAACGATCGCATACCTCGAGGGCCGTGGGTTCGCGCCTACGGGAAAGCTCTGGGACCAGGCCGTCGCGTACTGGCAGACCCTGCAATCGGATGCCGGCGCCAGGTTCGACAACGTCGTGAAGCTCGATGCTGCGGACATCAGGCCGCAGGTGACCTGGGGGACTAATCCGCAAATGGTCGTGGGCGTCGACGGCAAAGTGCCGGACCCGGCGCAGGAGCGCGATCCGGTGCAGCGCGAGTGGATGGAGCGCGCGCTCAAGTACATGGCGCTGGCGCCAAACACGCCCATCACTGACATCAAGCTCGACAAGATTTTTATCGGCTCGTGCACCAATTCGCGCATCGAGGATCTGCGCGCGGCCGCGCACGTCGTGCAGGGTAGGCACATCGCGTCGAACATCAAGCTCGCGATGGTGGTCCCCGGCTCAGGTCTGGTGAAGGAGCAGGCCGAGGAAGAAGGTCTAGACAAAATCTTTTCCGACGCCGGCTTCGAATGGCGCCAGCCCGGCTGCTCGATGTGTCTGGGAATGAACGACGACCAGCTTTCTTCGGGCGACCGGTGCGCGTCGACTTCGAACCGCAATTTCGAAGGTCGACAGGGACCCGGGGGCAGGACGCACCTCGTGAGTCCCGCAATGGCCGCGGCCGCTGCAATCGCCGGGCACTTCGTCGACATCCGCACGTTCAGGTAGCCCATGGAAAAATTCACACGCGAAGAAGGTCTGGTGGCGCCGCTCGATCGCGCCAATGTCGATACCGACGCGATCATCCCGAAGCAGTTCCTGAAGTCGATCAAGCGCACGGGTTTCGGCCCCAATCTGTTCGATGAATGGCGCTACCTCGATCGGGGTGAGCCGGGCGTCGACACCGCGAAGCGCCCGCTCAATCCTGACTTCGTCCTGAACCAGCCGCAGTACCGCGGCGCAACCGTGCTGCTTGCACGCGAGAATTTCGGCTGCGGCTCTTCGCGCGAGCACGCGCCGTGGGCGCTTCTCCAGTTTGGTTTCCAGGCTGTGATCGCACCGAGCTTTGCCGACATTTTTTATAACAACAGCCTCAAGAACGGGCTTGTGCTGATCAGGCTCGACCAGAAGATCGTCGAACAGTTGTTCGCCGAAGCCGGTACGAAAGGCGGCTATCGCCTTGCGGTTGATCTGGAACAGCAGACCGTGACCACCCCTGACGGCGAGAGCTTCGGTTTCGAGATCGATCCATTCCGCAAGCACTGCATCATGAATGGCTTTGACGACATCGGGCTCACACTCGCGCACGCCGCGGAGATCACGGCGTTCGAGACACGGCACAGGCAGGCTCAGCCCTGGCTTTTCACGTAAATGAAAATCGCTGTATTGGCCGGCGACGGCATTGGCCCGGAGATCATTGCGCAGGCAACCAAGGTGCTGCGGGCGCTCGCATCAGACGGCCTGTCGATGGAGCTCGAGGAAGCGACGTACGGTGGCGCGGGATTCGATTCGCACGGCGACCCGCTGCCCGCGCCCACTCTGAAGCTCGCGAAAGACGCCGACGCGGTGCTCTGTGGTGCGGTCGGCGGCCCGAAGTACGATGCCCTCCCGCGGGCGCAGCGCCCGGAACAGGGCATCCTCCGAATCCGGAAGGAGCTCGGCCTCTTCGCAAATCTGCGCCCCGCGGTGCTCTATCCAGAGCTCGTCGGTGCGTCATCGCTCAAGCCTGAAGTGGTGTCCGGGCTCGACATTATGATCATTCGCGAGCTGACGGGCGACGTCTACTTCGGCGAGCCGCGCGGACGGCGCGAAAATGCACGCGGAGAGCGCGAAGGCTACGACACGATGCTTTACTCGGAGTCCGAGATTCGTCGCATTGTCGAAGTCGGTTTTACAACCGCGCGTAAACGCAGCGGCAAGCTTTGCTCCATCGACAAGGAGAACGTGCTGGAGACAAGCCGCTTCTGGCGTGAGATCGCGATCGACGTGGGCCGCGGTTATGAAGACGTCGCGCTCTCGCATATGTATGTGGACAACGCCGCGATGCAGCTGGTTCGGAACCCGAAGCAGTTCGACGTGATCGTCACGGGCAACATATTTGGCGACATTCTCTCGGACGAAGCATCGATGCTGACGGGGTCTATCGGCATGCTGCCTTCGGCAGCGCTCGACCAAAACGGCAAAGGACTGTACGAACCGATTCATGGCTCCGCGCCGGATATCGCGGGCCGCAACGTCGCCAATCCGCTGGCCACGATCCTCTCGTCAGCGATGATGCTGCGCTATACGTTCAACAAGGACGAGTGGGCGTACCGCATCGAAGCCGCAGTGCAGAAAGTACTTGCCGACGGCTTACGCACGGCTGACATCTATGAGGAAGGTACACGCCGCGTGGGAACGCAGGAGATGGGCGACGCGGTCGTCGCTGCGTTATAGGCAATGTGCACCACACTGCTAAAATCGAGATTATGGTCATGAAAGTGGGTCTCATCGGCTGGCGCGGGATGGTTGGTTCCGTGCTCGTTCAGCGCATGCAGGCCGAGCGCGATTTCGATCTTATCGATGCGACGTTCTTTTCAACGTCGCAGGCGGGCGGACGCGCGCCTGCAATTGCAAAGACCCCGGAGCCGGTCCAGGACGCCCGGAACATCGCTGAGCTTGGAGCGATGGATACGTTGATCTCGTGCCAGGGCGGCGATTATACGAACGAAATCTACCCCAAGCTCCGTGCCGCCGGCTGGAAAGGCTACTGGATCGATGCGGCATCGGCGCTGCGGATGAAGGATGATGCGGTCATCATTCTCGACCCGGTAAACAGCGAGGTCATCGATCGCGCCCTGTCGAACGGCGTGAAGGATTACATCGGCGGCAATTGCACCGTCAGCCTCATGCTGATGGCGATGTCAGGCCTCTTCAAGGCCGGGCTCATCGAGTGGATCACCGCCATGACATACCAGGCGGCTTCAGGAGCGGGCGCCGCGCAGATGCGCGAGCTGGTTCAGCAGATGGGCGTCGCGCACGCGAACGCACGGGATCTCCTGGACGACCCGGCCTCCACCATTGCCGATATCGACAGGGTGGTTGCAGCAACGCTGCGCAGTGCCGAGCTACCGGTGACGCATCTCGGGCAGCCGCTCGCAGGCAGCGTGCTGCCATGGATCGACAAGGACCTCGGCAACGGTCAGAGCCGCGAAGAATGGAAAGGAATGGCTGAAACCAACAAGATCATCGGCAGGTCTTCACAGCCGATCCCCGTGGATGGTATCTGCGTCCGTGTCGGCGCGATGCGTTGCCACAGCCAGGCGCTCACGGTAAAGCTCTCGCGCGACGTGCCGATGCCAGAGGTCATCAGGATCATCGAATCCGCGAACGAGTGGGTTCGTGTGATCCCCAACGAGCGCGAAGCGAGCCTGCGCGAGCTCACGCCGGCGAGCGTAACTGGAAAGCTGGAGGTCCCGGTCGGCCGGTTGAGGAAGCTTCCCATGGGCGGTGAATACTTGACTGCGTTCACTGTGGGAGACCAGCTTCTGTGGGGTGCGGCCGAACCGCTGCGGCGGATGCTGCGCATCCTTATCGATGCGCCGACAAAAGTGGATAAGCCTGCGCCGGCAACCGCGCACGCCTGACGCGTTGGCTGCACGCGGTGACGCGCGCGCGCGAATCGGCTAAAACTCAACGAAAATAGGCGCTTCAGACACCGCAGGTGAGGTACGGTGTCAGCTTGCATCGCTAACCCCGTGATGTTAGCTTACTAATCCGCAAAATCGAATAACAGGGTGGCCGTAGTGCGCGATAACAGTTTGAAGTTTTTGTTATTGGCGGCATCATCGCTGACGAGAGGATCGTGGC
>JBKJPI010000187.1:0-4339 GCA_046595235.1 Burkholderiales bacterium
GGTGCAGCGCCGCGTAGAACACCGCCTGATTCGCCTGCGCGCCCGAATGCGGCTGCACGTTCGCATAGCCGGCGCCGAAAAGCGCCTTCGCACGATCGATCGCCAGCTGCTCGGCGATATCGACATACTCGCAACCGCCGTAATAACGCTTGCCGGGATAGCCTTCGGCGTATTTGTTCGTGAGCACCGAGCCTTGCGCATGCAGCACGCGCGGGCTCGCGTAATTTTCGGAGGCGATCAGCTCGATGTGATCTTCCTGGCGAACGTATTCCTGTTCGATAGCGCGCCAAACTTCCTGATCGAACGTTTCCAGCGTGTCTTTGAGCGAATACATGAGTGTGGAGTGCTCCCCTGAGGTATTGATTTTAACGCATGGTTGGTATGATTGCCCCTAGAGCCTGTTATGGACTTTATCGCACACGACGAACGTGCAGGCAGGGCTCAGTGCTAGGAGGCGCTCGCGCCGCAGTGCCAGACACTGTAAGCGAGGGGCGACAACGCAATGGGCCCTGCCTGCACGTTCCCGGCGGGTTGAGCCAAAACGGCCCGTCTGCGTCGTTGTTCCTCGTTGCATAGATGGGCTATGCGGCCTCGTCGCGCCTAGCATCCAGACCCTTTTGTCTCAACGTCGTGCGCGATAAAGTCCATAACAGGCTCTAACTTCCCCGCACCGACAGCAAGGTTTCAGACCCCGATGCGCGCGCTGCTTGCCTTCTCCCGCCTGATCGACTACGCGAACGAATGCGTAGGCCGCGCGGTGGCGTGGCTCGTCCTGATCGCGGTGCTCGTAAGCGCAGGCAATGCCATGATGCGCTACGTATTCAACGTAAGCTCGAACGCATGGCTCGAGATTCAGTGGTACCTATTCTCGGCGATCTTTCTGCTGGCCGCGGGCTGGGCGCTCAAACGTAACGCACACGTTCGCATCGACGTGATCGCGTCGAGGCTGTCTGCCAACGCGCAGGCGTGGATCGAGATCTTCGGCACGATCTTCTTCCTGATGCCGATGGCGCTGCTCATTCTCTATTTTTCGTGGCCGATGTTCATACAGTCGTGGACAGGGCATGAGATTTCGAGCGATGCCGGCGGACTCGTGCGCTGGCCGGTAAAGCTCCTCATACCGGTGGGCTTCGCCCTCCTCGTTTTGCAGGGGGCTTCCGAAATCATCAAGCGAATAGCGTTTCTGCGCGGCGAGCGCGTGGCTGACCCAGTGCCTGCCAGCACCGAAGTGCGCTGATGTCTCACGAGGCCATGGCGCCGCTCATGTTCGGCGCGCTCGTTATTTTTCTTTTGTTGGGCTACCCCGTTGCGTTTTCTCTCGCTGCAACCGGCATTTTCTTCGCACTCGCCGGAATACAGATGGGGCTTCTTCAGGCGGAGCTCCTGCAGGCGTTGCCTGAGCGCGTTTTCGGCATCATGCGCAACGACACACTGCTCGCCATCCCGTTCTTCACGTTCATGGGTCTCGTGCTCGAGCGCAGCGGAATGGCGGAGGATCTGCTCGATACCATCGGTCAGCTCTTCGGCACTCTGCGCGGCGGCCTTGCGTACGCAGTGATCCTGGTTGGCGCGCTGCTCGCGGCGACCACCGGGGTCGTCGCTGCAACGGTGATCTCGATGGGCCTCATCTCGCTGCCGATCATGATGCGCTACGGCTACTCACACCGCCTTGCCGCAGGCGTGATCGCTGCATCCGGCACGCTCGCGCAGATCATCCCGCCAAGTCTCGTATTGATCGTTCTCGCGGATCAGCTCGGGCGCTCGGTCGGCGACATGTATGCGGGCGCCCTCATCCCCGGTCTTGCCCTCGCGGGGCTGTATCTCGCTTACGTGGCGGGCGTTTCCATGATACGGCCGTCGTGGACGCCGTCGGTACCGCTGACGGAGATTCGATACCGGGGCCGGGCTCTTCTCTGGCGCGTGACAACGGCGTTGCTCCCTCCGCTCGTGCTGATTTTTCTCGTGCTCGGCACGATCTTCCTGGGCATCGCAACGCCGACAGAAGGCGGCGCGATGGGCGCGGCCGGCGCGCTGCTGCTTGCCGTTGCCCGCGGTCGCCTGAATTTTCTGCTGCTCAGGCAGGCCATGGAATCTACGACAGCACTGACGAGCTTCGTTATTTTCATTCTCGTCGGCTCGACGGTTTTCGGACTCACGTTTCGCGCGGTCGACGGTGATCTATGGGTCGAGCGTCTGCTGGTCGGACTGCCCGGCGGCGCGCTCGGATTCCTGATCGTCGTTAATGCGCTGATTTTCGTGCTTGCGTTCTTCCTCGACTTCTTCGAGATCGCATTCATTCTCGTGCCGCTGCTGGCCCCGGTCGCACAGAAGCTCGGTATCGATCCGATATGGTTCGGCGTGCTATTGGCGATCAACATGCAGACGTCGTTCATGCATCCGCCGTTCGGATTCGCATTGTTCTATCTGCGCAGCGTCGCGCCGAAAGTCGTGCGCACGTCCGACATTTACTGGGGCGCCGTGCCATTCGTGCTGATTCAGCTGCTGATGGTCGCGCTCGTCATCGCGTTCCCGCAGATGGTTACGCATTACAAGGGTGACGCGCCCGCGGGGAGGAGCGAATCGCTGGAATTACAAGTTCCAGCACCGGGTGCCGCGCCGCCGCAGCTTCAGAACGACACCACGTCCGATGAGATCGAAAAGGCGCTGCGGCGATAGGTTCCGTTACTTTTTGCCTGCGGCCGCGGGCTTCTTTATCGAATACACGAAGTTGTCGAAGGTGTTCTCGGCCACACGGAACCAGAGGTATTGCTCGTCGCGAAAGCGCGCCCACGGTTCATAGATCTTCCGGAAATCCGCGTTCTTTGCACCCAGCTCGGCGTATATCTCCTGCGCAACCTTGTAGCAGGCCTCCATGACGGTTTGCGGCAGAGCCCGAAGTTGTGCGCCGGCGCCGACCAGCTTTCGCAGTGCTTCAGTGTTCTTCGCGTCGTATCGCGCGAGCATGCTCACGTTCGCTTCGGCGCAGGCGACCTCGAGCGCTTCCTGATAAGGCTTGGGAAGCGAGGCCCACTGCTTCGCGTTCACGTAAATCGAAAGCTGGGCCGAGCCTTCCCACCACCCGGGGTAGTAGTAGTACTTGGCGACCTTCTGGAAGCCGAGCTTCTCGTCGTCGTAAGGACCGACCCACTCGGCCGCGTCGATCGTGCCCCGCTCCAGCGCCGGATAGATGTCCGCGCCGCCGATCTGCTGCGGCACGACGCCAAGCCTTTCGAGAACCTGTCCGGCAAGACCGGCGACCCTCATCTTGAGCCCCTTCAGATCGGCCACCGAACGGATTTCCTTCCGATACCAGCCAGCCATTTGCGTCCCGGTGTTCCCGCACGGGAAGTTCACGATGTTGTATTGCTCGAAAAGCCCACGCATGAGTTGCAGGCCGCCGCCGTGATACATCCAGGCATTCTGCTGCCGCGCGTTCAAACCAAAAGGGAGCGCGGTATCGAAGGCGAGCGCCGGGTTCTTGCCGATGTAGTAATAACCCGCAGTCTGGCCGCATTCGACGGTGCCGTTTTGAACGGCGTCCATGACCTGAAGCGGGGGAACCAGCTCGCCGGCCGCAAAAACGCGGATTTCGAAACGTCCTTCGGTCAGCCGCGACACTCTGCCGGCGATCTCAGTGGCCGTGCCGAAGAGCGTATCGAGGCTTTTTGGGAAGCTGGACGCCATCCGCCAGCGGACCTGGGGCTGGGACTGGGCCACCGCCGGCGCCGCCAGGGTGCCTGCCGCCAGACCGACGCCTGATTGGGTTAGAAACTGCCTTCTGTGCATTCTTTCTCTCCTCATTGCAGAAAGTCACCGCCACACTGCTGGTCAGGAGTGTACGGGCTAAAACGGGTTACAGGGCTTGAACCCTCCGCGTCCGGCTGGCAAGATGACTGGGCCAGAAGTTGCTTGTAACCGCGCGGGTTCGTCGCACCCAGGAGATAGAACCGTGTTGCAGAAATTGATGGTGTCGTGGAACAAAATCAGGGTTGCCTGGCTGAAGGCGCGCATCGCCTACCACCGCAACAAGGCCGAGTCTTATAACAAGCCGGTTGTGCGCTCGTTCAAGCGCGACGGCTATGGGATCTGGATGCGCAACATGGCCATGCGCCACGAGCTGAAAGCGCACACCCTCGAGCGCCAGTTAACTTTCACGTCGCAAAGTTAAGACTAACGTCGCAAAGTGCAGACCTACTTTGCGCCGGAACTACGAATTTGAACTGAATCGCTGGCAAAGCCAGCCGATTCGAGCTTGAAACTGCAACTATCTTCGTCGCAAAGTGCAAACCTACTTTGCGCCGAGGAAGTCCAGGCAAGTCAGCAACAAAGGCTTCGGGCG
>JBKJPI010000565.1:0-9268 GCA_046595235.1 Burkholderiales bacterium
CCGCGGCAACGCCCGCGAGCGCTGCCGCTTTTCGCGCGGGGAGACGCAGGGTCAGCGCCGCACTGCGCCGCCAGAGCAGAAGCGCAAGTGCGTAGGCGAGGCCGGAAACCATCGTCACATGCAGGCCCGAGATGCTCATGAGGTGGTTAACGCCGGTGCGCGAGAAGGTCTGCCACTGATGGGGTGGAATGGCGCGTTGGTCGCCAACCGCCAGCGCAGCAATGACCCCGGCGTAAGGGTCACTCGCCAGGGTTCCCAGAACCCGCGCGCGCAGCCGTTCCCGGATGCGCTCGACCCAGTACTGCGGCCTGTGAACGAGCGGTGCCAGGCGCTCTGCATGGGTGCGCGGGCGTACATATCCGGTAGCCCTCACGCCACGTTCCAGCAACCACGCTTCGTAATCGAAACCGTGCGGATTTGCGGTGCCGTGGGGTCGCTTGAGCCGGACCGCGAGGCGCCAGCGCTCGCCTGCATACACCTGTGGCAGAGCGTCGGCGCGCGCCCACCACGACAGGACGATCCGCGAAGGCACCTGTGCATGCGGCGTTGCAACCGCCTCGACGTCGAGCTCGAAGCGCACGCTCTGCTCATAAACCTGGGGAAGACTTGCAACGACGCCGGTCAGAACGATGTCGCGGCCCTCCCACTCGTGGGGCAGCGCATCGGCCATGCGCACGTGTGCCATTCCTGCTGCCCACAAAAAGCCGGCAGCGCAGGCCAGGATCGCACCCGCAGTCTTCGCCAGCGCACGCAGCCCTCGAGACCGCGACCGCGCGACCAGGAGGAGTGGCAAGCCGAGGAATATGGCCCACGCGCCGTCCATAGCTGGCAACTCCGCCTGCCGCTGCAGAAGCCACACGCCCACTGCGAAACAGAGAATGTAGAGACGCATAAAGATCCACGGCGCTCCATTCGCGCGTAACGCCATCGCACAGCCTTCTTGCGACGCGAGATCGGTATCAACGTTCGAGTCTCACGTTTCGTTGTATGACTTTAGTTACAATGGCCTTCCGTTTTTTTGCTGTAACCGATGCCCCGGAAGCTCTTTCGCAAGTTCCTGCCGAGCCATGAGAGCATCAGAGAGAATCGTTACCTCGCGCGTCTCGGGCCATGGCTGCAGCATCACAACCTGTGGCACCTGCACCGCAGGTCAGTCGCCGGCGGCGTTGCTGCAGGCCTTTTCGCTGGTCTCATACCGGGCAGCAATCCCGTGCAGTTCCTTGCCGCAGGGCTCCTCGCGGTTGGATTCAAGGTGAACCTGCCGATTGCCGTGGGCGTCACGCTGTACTCCAACCCACTCACCATCGTTCCCCTGTATTACGTGGCCTTCAAGCTCGGGGAGTTAGCGCTATGGCGAGGGCAGAGCGATTTCCCGCCTCTCGATCTCGCGCTGCAAGGTAAAGGTTTTCGCGAATGGATGCCCGCAGTGCTCGATTGGCTTGCGAGCGTCGGCCAGCCGCTGCTCGTGGGCATTCCGATTCTCGCGCTCGTTCTGGCTGTCGTGGGCTATGTATTGGTTGACCACGCATGGCGCCTCCACGTTAAGAACGAATGGCGCCGGCGAAGGGCACGGCGCGCGAGGGCGGCGCAATGACCACTCCAGCGTATTGGGATCAGGCGGCGCAGGAGCTCAGCGCTGCGGATCCCGTGCTGTCGAAGTTCGTAAAGCGCTACCAAGGGCTCGAAGTCGGAAGCCGCGGCGACGCGTTCTCGACACTTGCGCGCGCAATCGTCGGTCAGCAGATCTCCGTCAAAGCCGCGGAAAGTGTCTGGCAGCGGCTGCTTGCGGAGTTCGAGAACATCACGCCTCCAGCCATTGCGGCCGCCGAAATGACGCGACTGCGCTCATGCGGGCTTTCGGGTCAGAAAAGCGCTTACCTCCTTGACCTTGCGAACCGCTTCAATTCGGGTGCGCTCGACTCTTTCCACTGGGCGGAGCTCGATGATGAGACGTTAATTCTCGAGCTCACGCAGGTAAAAGGTATCGGGCGCTGGACGGCCGAGATGTTCCTCATCTTCTACATGGCCCGCGCCGATGTGCTGCCGCTCGACGACGTGGGATTGCAGCGCGCCATGAGCCTTCACTACAACGCGGGTCGGCCGCTTTCCAAGCTGAAGATGACACGGATCGGGAAAGGCTGGGCACCATGGCGATCGGTCGCAACGTGGTACCTGTGGCGAAGCCTGGATCCTGTCATCAAAGCTTCGTCTTAAAACCTTCATGTAGTGTCCGCCGACGGTGTTAATGTTCATCCACGCAAGATGTTCATTGCACACTCGATCGGCACGACACATTGGAACACGCTAATCATTTAATTCTTATCGGCGCGGCGCTTGTCGCGGCGAGCGTCATCGTCAGCGCCTTCGCTTCGCGCGCGGGCACACCGTTGCTGCTCGTATTTCTGGTGTTGGGGATGCTGGCCGGCGAAGATGGTCCCGGCGGGATCCCGTTCAACGACGTACAGCTCACCTACCTGATCGGGTCGATTGCCCTCGGCATCATCCTCTTCGACGGCGGCATGCGAACGCACGCGCAGACAGTGCGGGTGGGAATCGGACCTGGGATCGTACTGGCAACGCTCGGCGTTGCGGTTACAACCGGCATCGTGGCAGTGCTCGCGGTGTGGCTTCTCGGATTCACGTGGCTGCAGGGCCTGCTGCTCGGAGCAATTGTCGGCTCGACTGATGCTGCCGCCGTGTTCTCGGTACTTGGCGCGAGCAAGCTCGCGATCAAGCGGCGCGTCGGCGCCACGCTCGAAATCGAATCCGGCTGCAACGATCCGATGGCCGTATTTCTCACGATCGTGCTCGTGCAGGCGATCGCCGCGGGCCAGTCGGCGCTCGACTGGAGCCTCGCCGGGAGGCTGTTGGCTGAATTCAGCATCGGCGGCGCCGCGGGGCTCATCGGCGGCTACCTGATGGTTTCCATTATCAACCGGCTCGATCTCGCGCAGGCGCTATATCCCCTGCTCGCTTCATCGCTCGCGCTGCTGGTGTTCTCCATCACGCTCGCGTTGCACGGCAGCGGCTTTCTGGCGATCTACATCGCGGGTCTCGTCATGGGGAACCGCAAGCTCCATTCGGCGCAGAGCATCCTTCGCGTTCACGACGGCCTTGCCTGGCTGGCGCAGATCGGCATGTTTCTCGTCCTGGGCCTTCTCGCGACACCGCACGACCTGCTGCAGGTCGCCTACCCGGCGCTTCTGGTAGCGCTCGTGCTCATCGTCGTCGCCCGTCCGGCTGCGGTCCTGCTCTGTCTTTTGCCTTTTCGCTTTCCATGGCGCGAGCAGGCCTTCATCGCGTGGATGGGGCTGAGGGGCGCGGTGCCGATCATTCTTGGCGTGTTCCCGCTCGTCGCGGGCCTCGACAATGCATGGGTCTATTTTAACGTCGCCTTCTTCGTGGTCCTCGTTTCGCTCTTCGTCCAGGGCTGGACGGTCGCGCCCGCAGCGCGGCTGCTGCAGCTCGAGGTGCCACCGGCATCGTTGCCGGCCGAACGCTACGATCTCGGCACGCAGGGTCACTGGGACCTCGAGCTCGTTCGCTACGACCTCGCCGAGGACAGTCCCGCGGTGGGTGCACTGCTTCGCGACCTGCCGCTGGCGCCGCAGGCGTCGCTCGGCGGTGTGCTGCGCGACGGCAAGGTGGAGGCGCCCGAACGGCTGAATAAGTTGCAGGCCGGCGATCGTGTCTATGTCATTGCATCGACCGGGGATGTCGACGTGCTCAATCGCCAGTTCATAGCACCCCATCATCCCGATCGCCTCGAGGAGCACAAGTTCTTCGGCGACCTCGTACTCGACGCGAGCTCCAGCCTCGGCGACGTCGCGGCTTTTTATGGAATCGATGTGCCGAAAGGTGCCGAGAACGTGAGCCTTGCCGATTACCTGCAGCGCGTGTTCCGCAAGCGCCCGGTCATTGGCGATCGCATCAAGGCGGGCCGTGTCGAATTCGTCGTGCGCGAAGTGGCAAATGGCCGCGTCGCCCGCGTCGGTCTTAAATTCCGTTAGTGACTCACGCTGAGTTCGTATCCGCCTATGCGTCAGGCCGCGTGCGCGTCGACATCGACCGCAAGGCGGCCGCCCGTTTCATGAGCGCGCGCCTGCTGCTCCCATTCGTGATGCTGCCCGTGCTCGGCATCGGTACCGCGCTGGCGCTGACCGGATCGATATGGATGGGGCTTACCCTGATCGCGGTCGGGACGGTCGCGCCCATCATCATCAAGCGCTCAGCTCCGCATTTCATCCTGACGCACGCCGTCGATGACGCGAGGTTCTATCAGGAGGTCGTGGAGAGCGGCCTACTCAGCATCAATGAGCCGCCTCAGGCCGGATGAAGCGCGCCGTCCACGAGCTTCATGATGCGATTCGCGCGGCCGGCAAGCTCGTAATCATGCGTGACGATGATGAAGCTCGTACCGAGATCGCGGTTCAGGCTGAGCATGAGCTCGAATACTGACTCGGCGGTATGACGATCGAGGTTACCTGTCGGCTCGTCGGCAAGGACGCAGACGGGTCGCGTAACGAGCGCACGGGCGAGTGCCGCCCTCTGGCGCTCTCCGCCGGAAAGCTCGCCCGGCGTATGCGTGAGCCGGTGCGACAACCCCACCTGCCCTAAAACGTCTGAAGCGGCCTTGTGCGCCTCTGCCTTCGGCATGCGGCGAATAAGTAGCGGCATCGCCACGTTCTCCAGCGCGGTGAATTCCGGCAGCAGGTGGTGGAACTGATAGACGAACCCCAGCGAGCGATTGCGTGTCGCACCGCGCTCGGCCTCACTTTGCCTGCGAATGTCTGCGCCGAGCACACGAATCTCCCCCCGCGTCGGCACGTCGAGTCCTCCGAGCAAATGGAGGAGCGTGCTCTTGCCCGACCCCGATGAGCCGACAATGGCAACGCGCTCTCCGGGCTGAACCTCGAGGTTGCAGCCCATCAGCACGGGTACTTCGACTTTGCCCTGCATGTAAATCTTGTGCACGTCGCGGCACGCGATCACGGGCGTCACGCCAGGTGCGTTATTCATAACGCAGCGCTTCGGCGGGGTTCACCCGTGACGCGCGCCAGCTCGGATAAATGGTCGCGAGCGCCGAAAGCGTGAATGCAATGATCGCGGTGGAGATCACGTCGGATGATCGAAGCTCGGAAGGCAGGTCTACGATCTGATAGACCTCCTGCGGCAGGAACTTGAAACCGAAGACGCGCTCGACAAAGCTCACGATGACATCGACGTTCAGCGCGCCTAGCACACCGAAGACGATTCCGCAGATGACGCCGACCGCGCCGATTACGATGCCCTGGATCATGAAGACCCGCATCACGCCGCCGGGCGAAGCGCCAAGTGTCCGCAGGATCGCGATATCGGCATTCTTTTCCTTCACCACCATGAAGAGGCTGGAGACGAGGTTGAACGCAGCAATCGCGATGATGAAAAAGAGCAGCAGCGACATCATTCGCTTCTCGAGATCGACCGCGCGGAAGTATGTGGCATTCATCCGCGTCCAGTCGGTGATCGATACGTTGGACGGCAGATACGACAGGAGCTCGCGCGATACCGTCTGTGCGCTGAAGAGATCCTTCAGCTTCAGACGCACGCCGCTCACCTGCTCGCCGAGGAAATAAAGGCGCTGCGCATCCTCGATGTGCACGAGCGCGAGCGTCGAATCGATTTCGTAATGGCCGATATTGAAGGTGCCGGCAACGGTGAATTGACGCAGCCGCGGAATGACGCCCGCGGGCGTGACCTGTCCCTGAGGCGCTACGAGCACGATACGATCGCCGGGGATCACGCCCAGGGCACGTGCAAGCGGCTCACCCAGAATGATGTTGTATTCGCCGGATTTGAGTGAGGACAACTGCCCGCGCGTCATGTTGCGCGCAAGATCGTCGACGCTTTCCTCGAGCTCCGGCACGATACCGCGCAGGAATGTCCCACGCACACTCCCGCCGCTCGTGAGAAGACCCTGTGCGGAGACATAGGGCGCAGTGGCCTTCACCTCCGGATGCTTCGCCGCCGCTGCAGCGATCATGCGCCAGTCGGGCAACGACTCACCGAGCCCCTGCACCTGCACATGCGCCACCGCGCTCAGCATGCGTGTGCGCACTTCACGCTGAAATCCGTTGAACACTGAGAGCACCGTGATCAGCACCGTCATGCCGAGCGCGATTCCGACGATCGATATCAGCGAAATGACGGAGATGAAGCGCGTGCGCTGCCGGGACCGCGTGTAGCGCAGCCCGATGAACAGCTCGTAGGAATTCAATTGGGGGGCGGAAGGACGAAAGGCGAGAGTTTGCCACAATGGCTTCGCGAGCGGTGGGCCCAGCCTCCTGCAGTCGAGGCCTCTTCGTCGGCGACGAAGCGGATGCAACGATCGGGCAGCAGCACCGTAGTACACTCCGAGCGGCCAACGTACAATGCACTGCACGCTTCTCATCCCCGGTCTTTTCTGGCCTCAGGAAACTGCGCCCGCCGTGCTGCGCGGCCTGGATCTCCCGGCACTCACCAGGCTTCTTGCGCGCTCACACGCAGAGAAGTTCCCCGCGATCACGCTTGAAGCATGGCTGTGCCAGGCGTTCGAAGTCGGCCGACAGCATGATTGGCCCATCGCCCCGCTCACGCTCGAAATCGACGGCGGTGTCGCGGCCGACGCCTACTGGCTGCGCGCGGATCCCGTTCATATCAAGATCGAGCGCAACCGCCTCACAGTGGTCGAGAGCACGTCGTTCGATCTTTCGAAAGACGAAGCGGATGCGCTCGTGCACGCGCTTACGCAACAATTTTCCGGGGACGGCCTGACGTTCATCGCTTACGCCCCGAAGCGCTGGTATGTGAAGCTCTCGACCGTGCCGAACATCATGACGCGTGCCTTGAGTGAGGTTGCGGGACACGATGTTCGCGGCTTGCTCCCCACGGGCTCCGAGGCTATGGCGTGGCACCGCATGTTCAACGAAGCTCAAATGCTCCTGCACGATCACCCTGTGAATACCGCGCGAGAAGAACGTGGCGACGCTGCTGTGAACAGCGTCTGGTTTTGGGGCGGCGGCACGCGCCCTCCGGTTCGCGGGGGTGATTTCAGCCACGTCTGGAGCGACGACGCGAGCGCGCAAGCGCTGGGCGCTGCCGCCGATGCGCATGTCGCAGCGTTGCCGCAGAGCGGCGCAGCCTTGCTGCGATTTCCGGAAGGCGCGACCGGCACGCCATCGCACCTTGTGGTGCTCGAGGGACTCGACCGGGCGACCGCTTTTCAGGACGCCGACACATGGCGTGAGCGCCTCGCCGCGTTCGAAGCGGACTGGTTCGCCCCCCTGGTCGATGCATTACAAGGTGGGCGCATCAGGACCATCAATATCGCAGTGCCCGGCGCCGAAGTGTACTGCCGTTTCAATGCATCGCGCGCGGATCTCTACAAGGTGTGGCGCAGGGTGAAGCCGCTGAGCGCATACGCATGAACGCGCCGCCGCTCATCCTCGAACGGCGCGCGCCGGCTGACGCCGTCGAGCGCCTCGTCGCTTCAGGCTGTCACCCCCTTCTCGCGCGTATTTACGCCGGGCGGGGCGTTGCAGATGCGAGTGAGCTCGACGATGCCTTCGAACGGCTGCACCCGCCCGATTCGATGCATAACCTGAGAGCGATGGCGCGGCTTCTCGCCGACGCCATGGGCGCGAAGGCGCGTCTGCTCATCGTCGCGGACTACGATGCGGACGGTGCGACGGCGTGCGCTGTCGGCATGCGCGCGCTTCGCAGATTCGGAGCGGATGTGCAGTATCTCGTCCCGAATCGATTCGAATATGGGTACGGCCTGACGCCGGAGATCGTGCGCCTCGCCCACGCGCGCTTCCAGCCCGACGTGCTCATTACCGTCGACAACGGCATCGCCAGCATCGAAGGCGTGCTGGAGGCGAATGCGCTGGGAATGCGGGTGCTCATTACCGATCATCATCTGCCCGCGGATTCACTTCCGAACGCGTGGTGCATCATCAACCCGAACCAGGCCGGCTGCGACTTCCCGAGCAAGCACCTGGCCGGCGTCGGCGTCATGTTCTATCTCATGCTCGCGCTGCGGGGGGAGCTGCGCACGCGTGGTCTTCCTGCGCACGAAGTTCCGATGGCAGGACTTCTCGATCTGGTCGCGCTCGGGACGGTCGCGGACGTCGTTCGTCTTGATGCGAATAATCGCGTGCTGGTGCAGCAGGGCCTTAAAAGAATGCGCAGCGGCCGCATGCAGCCCGGTGTCGCCGCGCTTTTCGAGGCGGCGGGTCGCGACCCGTCCCGGGCGTCGGCTTACGACCTCGGGTTCGTGCTCGGCCCCCGACTGAACGCAGCAGGCCGTCTCACAGACATGGCGCTGGGGATCGAGTGCCTCGTTACGGACGATCCCGCGCGTGCCGCGGTGATTGCGCGTGAGCTCGATGCTCTGAACCGCGAGCGCCGCGAGATCGAAGCCGGGATGCAGGAGAGCGCGCTTGCCGCAATCGGCGGCGACGTCGGCGAGGCGTTCACCGTCGCCATCTTCGATGCCGAATGGCATCAGGGCGTTATCGGAATCGTCGCCTCGCGGCTGAAGGAGCGCTTTCATCGGCCGGTCATCGCATTTGCGCGCGGTAGTACTGGCGAGATCAAGGGTTCGGGACGTTCGATCCCAGGCCTTCACCTGCGCGACGCTCTGGATGTTCTGACCAAGCGGTATCCGGGGCTCGTGCTCAAATTCGGCGGGCATGCAGCAGCAGCGGGCCTCACCATCCGCGAAGTGGACCTCGAGCCTTTCACCCGCGCCTTCGAGGAGACCGTGCGCTCGCTCGTCTCCGCGTCGGATCTCGAGCGACAGCTCGAAATGGATGGCTCGCTCGATCCGCGGGATCTCACCTTTGACCTGGCGCGCGCAATCGCCGGCTGCGTCTGGGGGCAGGGCTTTCCCGAACCACGCTTTTTCGATGCTTTCGAGGTGACGCAGCAGCGCGTCGTCGGAGGCCAGCACACGAAACTCAAGCTCGCGCGTGCCGGCCGTGCGTACGATGCAATGCTTTTCGGCGAGGCCGGCCCGCTCCCCCCGCGCATCGAAGCGATGTATCGAGTCGAGTTGAACGAATACAACGGCACCGTCGGCCTCCAGCTCACACTCAATCACTGGCGGGCAGCAGTATAGGTACGTCGGAAAGTAAAAACCTACTTTCCGCCGGAACCGCAAGTCAGCATAAAGGCTTCGGGCGGCCGGGCGCCTTTATGCAGAAAAAGCAACGAAGAAACGACGGGTGTAGGCATACCAGTCGTTTCT
>JBKJPI010000674.1:0-9693 GCA_046595235.1 Burkholderiales bacterium
CGATGCGCTTTTCGAGCCGCGCCGCCTCGTCACGCACCTCGTCCACTTCGCGGTTGAACGTGTCCAGACTCGCGGCGCTTGCGAGCACGGGGTTTTCGTAAGTGGCGTATTCGACGACATTCTCAGCAAGGTTTCGCATCGTGGCACGACCCCAGCGATCGATCTCGCGCACGGCCCGTCCCATTCGGTGCGCGGCTACGTCACCGAAGATGCGGCTCAGGTCTTCTTCATAGTCCCACTCGAGATTGCGGCGCACGTGGTCGATCGCCGCTGCGAACTGCATATCCCCATCGACCTCCACCGCGTTCCACGCGGATGCGTCGCGCGCCGCAAGGCGCAGCAGCACGCCTGGGGTCGCGACAATTCTCACGTGTGATACGGCATCCGCCGGGGCCGGCGCAATCTCGCCCGAGTCCAGCACCGCGAGCCTGAGCTGGAAAGGAAGCGATGAAAGCACCGCAGTCTTGCCTGAATGGACGCGAAGCGCGTCAGTCGCCCACACGTTTTCACGCAACAGGCGATTGATTGCAGGAACCGCCAAAGCCTCAAACATAAAAAAACCCGGGCCGCAGCCCGGGTGCTGTGAGGTGCATCGAGCCTGGGCTCTAAGCCTGCTGGATGCCGGACACGAGCCAGCCGGAGCGCCCGCTGGTGGGCTTCTCCAGATGCCAGACCTCGCTGAACGGCTGTGCATCTGCACCCGCCTCTTCCCGGATGAGGCCTGAGAAGCGCACGCTTACCACGTACGCGGCGTTCTCCGTTACGACGTCGAGGACTTCTGCGTTCAGGGTAACAATGTCCGTTTTCTGGGGCACGTCCTCTGAGGCCTTCACTTCGGCTTCGATGTCGCGGAAGAGCTCCGGTGTCATGAAATCGCGGATCGAAGTCAGCTCACGACGATCGTGCGCCTGCTGAAGATTCACGAAATTCAACCGGGCGTGACGCAAAAACTGCTCTGCATCGAAGTCGGACGGCCACTGGTTTGCGAGCGGTGCTGCGCCGGGTGCCGTCGTCGCTGCCACGGAGTGGGGAGCCGCGCTGCCGCCAAGCGATACCGGCGCTGGAGCTGGCGCAGGCGCCGGCGAAGGGGCAACGACCGGGCCCGCGGGAACGCTGCCGCCGTATGGCGTGGCGCCGGCGTAGCGAAGCGGCTCCTGTGCTGTGCGCCCTCTGCCCTTGAACAACCGGAACAGGAGAACAGCGCCGAAGACCAGTGCGGCCATCATGAGGATTCCCATGAGCGCGCCGCCCATGCCGTTGTTGAAAAAGAGCGATGCCAGACCGGCACCGATCGCAAGACCTGCGAGGGGTCCGAGGAAGCGGCTCATTCCGGAAGGTTGTGGCGCGGCGGCTTTCTGGGTCGGCGCCGCAGGACTCGCCTGCTGCGGCTGCTGTGCGGGTGCGCGGGGCGCGGCCTGATTCGGGCTGATCGATTCGCGTTGCTTGCCGATGTTTTTGCCGCCGCTCACCCGGCGTGCGTCGGCGTCGACCGCAACGAGTGAAAGGCCGATAAGGGCAGTCATGATGCTCAGAAACTTGCGCATGGTGTATCTCCTTGTGCTCGGAAAGCAGCGAAGCGATTATATATGGGCTGGGGCGCCGGCGTTCAATGCGAATACCGGACTAATTCAGCAATCAGCCAGTCTCCGCGCACCCGCAGCGGATATTCCCCGCCGCCGTCCCCGCCGCCTCGTGAATTATCGAAGTGCTCGGAAGACGCCTGCGTGCGGGCGGCGCGGCGAAGCGCGGGCACATACCAGTCGGTTTCGGCGATCGATTCCTGTGTCTTTATCGCGGTCGAATTCCCGGCGAATATGTAACGCTGGATCTTCAGAGCGTCGAATTCACCTGCAGGCACCGTGATGCGTTCCCAGCCAAGCACTTTGCCTTGCGTGTGGACTTTGTAGGTTTGACGCGTCACCGGATCCGTGGCGTCGACAACGGTGTACCAGCTCTTCCCGGGTTCGAGCGGATAGACATAAGCTGGAAAAGCCGGCGCGTAGCGGAATCGCTGAAGATTGGTCAGCGGGTGCTCGAGAGCGTTCCACCCGGCTGAATAAATTGCGGTATCGAGGCGCTGGCCGTCGCGGGTCACGTCGATCACCACCCGGTTGGGCTCGACGTGACTGACTTCGTAGCGGTGCAATCCGCGCTCCAGGCCCGTATAGGCATCCCGCACGGCGTATTCCCAGAAGTCGCCCACTTTGACCTGCGCCGGCGCGATTGAAGCCGGTGCGTGTGCCGGCACGTACGTGGATTCTGTTGCGCAGCCAAAGAGCAGTCCAACTGCTGCGACCACGCTCAAAATGCGCATCATGAGAAAAAATTCATTTGGGCCATCGGACGCGGGGGATCAGTATTTGAGACCCCTGTGAAGCGCAATGATTCCCCCGCTCAGGTTGAAGTAGTCGACCTGATCGAAACCGCTGTCGATCATCATCGTTCTGAGCGTCTCCTGGTCCGGGTGTATCTGGATCGATTCCGCGAGATAACGATAGCTTTTCGCGTCTCCGGCGACGAGCTGCCCCAGCCGCGGCAGGATTTGAAACGAATAGGCGTCATAGAGCGCACGCAGCGGCTTTGCAACACGCGAAAACTCGAGCACCAGGAGCCGGCCGCCGGGTTTAAGCACCCGCCGCATGTCCCTGAGCGCCGCATCTTTCCGGGTCATGTTACGCAGTCCGAAGCCCACGCAAACGCAGTCGAAGCTCTCGGAAGCGAACGGCAGGCGCTCGGCATTGCACTGCGCCGCAGGCATTACCAGGCCGTCGTCGACAAGGCGGTCGCGGCCGATTCCCAGCATCGCCGCGTTTATGTCGGTGAGGACAACGTTGCCCGCATCACCCGTACGGCGTGCGAAAAGCCGCGCGAGATCGCCAGTGCCGCCGGCGACATCGAGGACGCGCTCGCCAACGCGCACCATGCTCGTCTCCACCGTGAAGCGCTTCCAGTACCGGTGCAGCCCGGCGGACATGAGGTCGTTCATCACGTCGTATCGCGAAGACACCGAATCGAAAACACCCGCGACGCGGCGTTCCTTTTCGTCTTCGGGAACCTGCTCAAACCCGAAATCGGTCGTGTTCCTCATCGGCAATGGCCTGACTCAGCGAAACAACGTGACCCGCTCATGGCTCGCGCTTTGCGCCCGCATCGTTAAGCTTTTGCAGATACTGCCGCCACATCGCATCCTGCCGCGTCCCGTAATCGTAGAGAAGGTCCCACGAGTAAATGCCCGTATCGTGCCCGTCAGAGAAACGGAACTGCACGGCGTAGCTGCCTACGGGCTCGACGTTGAGTATCTGAACATTCCCTTTACCGACCTGAAGGACTTCCTGCCCTGGGCCATGTCCGCGTACTTCGGCAGACGGCGAGTACACGCGCAGGAACTCGGAGGGCAATCTGAACCGCTGCCCATCGGGGAACGCGATCTCCAGCACCTGAGATTTCTGATGCAGCGTGATGTCGGTCGGAACGCGGCCTTCGCCGGCTGATTGAGTTGCCATGCTTCCTCGTTATTCGAGTGCTGCCGCGAGCGCGGCCGCAAGCGCGGTGGTGTCGGGATGCGATCGACCGGGGGCGGGGGTGCGCTGCGCCTTTGCCCAGATCGGCTGCGGAAAATGCGGATCATCAGGATAGCGGGGGATCACGTGCCAGTGAATGTGAGGCACGAGGGTGCCCAGGCTTGCGAGATTTATTTTTTCGGGTGTCAGCAGCTCGCGCAGCACCGATTCCACCGCAAACACCACCCCCATTACATGCAGACGCTCGTCGTCCGAGAGATCGGTCATTTCCCTGACATGTGCCTGCCAGATCACCCGGCAGAACCCGGGGTAACCCGGCTCCTCGACATACACCACGCGGCAGTGCTCCCCCTGCCACAGCAGCTCGCCGCCGGTCCGGTCGCAAAGCTCACAAATCAAGATCTACGCCGCTCCTTCCAACGGATCGAGCCCGGGGTTCGGGCGTTAACGCCCAATGATGAAGCTGTCGCCACGACAGCCTATCCGCCGCTCGTCGCAACACTTCGTGCGTTCACTGCCCACGGAGCGAATCTGTAGAAAATCTGGCAGCGGCAAGCGCAAGCTCGAGGCCGTGGTGAACCGCGCGGCGCCGCCAGCTTACCGCGGCCGGGCAGAGCGCTTCGAACAGGCGCTGCTTGGACCGGTGCACTATGCTGCCGTCGCCGTGAAAATGCCAGCGGTTTTCCTCCCGCAGCGCGTGCAGCACGGTAAGCGGATTGCGCGTCCCGATTTCCTGCAGAACGAAGTCGATTCTGGATCGGGGAAGGATGTGCGGGAGCGCGCTGCCGAGGCCGCCGCGGACTGTGTAAGCGACGGACGGCTGTGCGGGGTCTGCGAATTTCCGCCCAAGAGCGGTACCGAGGATCGCCCGCGGCGTCGTGTTCACGTGCGCATCGGGCACGACGGTGTCCGTGCCGCGGCGTCCGAGGCCCGTATGAAGGTCCAGCGCGAAGACGTAAGCCGTATTGCCGAGATGTTGTCTCAACCAATTCGTATAAAGGCGCGGCCCCTCCTGCATGCAATCGCCGCCGAAAAATAATCCCCTGGGAAAGTCATACTGGCCTTCGGCGATCGCCTGCTTCACGCGATGAAAGCCGTGCCGCATCGCCGTCGCTGCGGCGCGCAGGTGAAAGCCGTCACGCGCCGGCGGTAATTGCGGATTGAGCAGAGGATCGAGCGCGCGATACAACTGAGGCGAACCGTTCCAGCTTTCGCCGGTTACCAGAAAGTTGCGGTTGAGGTCGACGTTGTTTTCATTGGTACGGCGCAGCCACGCCATGCCGAACGGATTGATTACGTGCACGAGAATGGCCGCGTGGTTAGCCGCGGACGCGAGCCCGTGGTCGAGCAGCGCGAGCTGCACAGCGCTTCCGGTGAATGCTTCGACCCCATGCACGCCGGTCGTGTGCAGAAACGCCTGCTCCGGGCGCTCCGAGCCGAGCCACGCGATATCGATCGACAACGGCTCGCCGTGAGGGCCTTTCGCAGTCAGCTCGAGCGCGTCGAGCGTCGCGCCCGCCGCGATCGCAGCGGCGCGGAAGCGATCACGCGCTGTCAGGTAATCCGGAGAGAAGTACCTTTCAGACATCAGGCTCCTGCCGTATTACAGCAGGACGCGCTCGATGCCGCCGTTGTTCGCCTTCTTCACGTAGTCGGCCATCCAACCGTCACCGAGGATCCGCTTTGCCATCTCGACGACGATATAGTCGGCTTCGGTCCCGGAATCGTTGTCGTATCGCGACAGGCCCTGAAGGCACGACGGACACGACGTGAGGATCTTCACGTCGCCTTTAAAACCGTCATCGCGGATCGCTTCGGCGCCTTTTCGCATCTCCGACTCCTTGCGAAACCGCACCTGCGTCGCAATGTCGGGGCGGCTGATTGCGAACGTGCCCGATTCGCCGCAGCAGCGATCGTTGAGCGCGACGGGCTGATTCATGAGCTCGTTCACAACCTTCAGCGGCTGATAGGTCTTCATCGGCGAGTGGCAGGGGTCGTGATACATGTAGCGAACGCCGTTTACGCCGTCGAGCTTCACGCCTTTCTCCAGCAGATACTCGTGGATATCGAGCAGGCGGCAACCCGGAAAGATTTTGTCGAACTGGTAGCCGATGAGCTGATCCATGCAGGTGCCGCAGGAAACGATCACGGTCTTGATGTCGAGGTAGTTGAGCGTGTGTGCGACCCTGTGAAAAAGCACGCGGTTCGCGGTCGTGATCTGCTGCCCTTTGTGCTCTTCACCTGCCGCGGTCTGCGGGTATCCACAGCAGAGATAACCGGGCGGCAGGACCGTCTGCACCCCGATGTCGAAGAGCATCGCCTGTGTGGCGAGACCCACCTGACCGAACAGGCGCTCGGATCCGCAGCCCGGGAAGTAGAAAACGGCGTCGGACTCGTCGGTGACCTTCTGTGCATCGCGGATGATCGGAACGATGCGCGGGTCTTCGATATCGAGCAGCGCGCGCGAGCTTTTTTTGGGAAGCCCGCCCGGCATCGGCTTGTTCACGAAGTGAATGACCTGTGTACGAATCGTCGGCTTACCGACAGTCGCCGGAGGGCGCTTGGTCTGCCTCTGGATGAGTCCGAGCGATTTTGCGGTGCGGTGCGCCAGGCGCTGCGCGCTGTAGCCGATGCGAATCATGCCGAGACGCAACGCGTTGATGGTGGTGGGGTCGGTGGCATTCAAAAACCACATTGAAGCGGCAACGCCAATCTTCGCGCGCCGCTTGCGGCTGCGTCGAAGATAATTTCGCATTGCGACCGATACGTCGCCGAAATCGATGTCGACGGGGCAGGGGTTCACGCACTTGTGACAAACCGTGCAGTGATCGCCGACGTCGCCATATTCGTCGAAATGCTTGAGCGAAATCCCGCGGCGTGTCTGCTCTTCGTACAGGAAAGCTTCAGTCAACAAGCTCGTCGCCAGAATTTTGTTGCGTGGGCTGTAGAGCAGATTCGCGCGCGGGACGTGCGTAGCACATACCGGCTTGCATTTTCCACAGCGCAGACAGTCCTTGATCATGCCCGCGATACGACCGATGTCGGATTGCTCCAGGATCAGACTCTCGGTGCCGATGAGGGCAAAGCTCGGTGTATACGCGTTTCGAAGGTCGCCGCCGGGGAGAAGCTTGCCTTTGTTGAAGCGGCCTTCCGGGTCCACGCGCGCCTTGTAGTTCTGAAAATCGAGCTGCTTGTCGGCATCAAGAAACTCGAGCTTCGTAATCCCGATGCCGTGCTCCCCCGTAACGACGCCATTCAGCGAAACCGCGAGCTTCATGATGCGCGAAACCGCCCCGGCCGCTTCCTGCAGCATTTCGTAATCGTCGGAGTTGACCGGAATGTTCGTGTGCACGTTGCCGTCGCCTGCGTGCATGTGCAGCGCGACGAAAACGCGGCTTCGAAGGATTTTCTTGTGCGTAGCCTCGATCAGCTTGACGATGGGGACGAAAGGCCGTCCATCGAAGATGTCCCCGAGCAGCGCACAGAGCTCGGTCTTCCACGACACACGGATCGTGTAATCCTGCAGCAGGTGAAACAGCGACTCTGCCGTCTTGTTCTCCATTGCCTGTGCGATTGCGGGTGCGTAAGCAGGCGGCGCGTTCGCGGCGATGGCATCGAGCGGCGCGTCGATATTGTCGAGCAGCCAGCGCCAGCGCGCACGTATCTCGGCGACCAGCGTTTTCGCGAGTGCCAGACGGTCTGCGAGGAGCTCCGCGCCTGAGCCGACCTCTTCCTGGCGCGCGAGCGGCAGATCGCCGTGGAGCAGGGCGTCTACGGCATCGACAAGCTTCAGCTTGTTCTTCGTGGAAAGCTCGATGTTGATGCGCTCCATGCCATCGGAGTACCCTCCCAGGCCTTCGATCGGGATTACGACGTCTTCGTTGATCTTGAAAGCGTTCGTGTGCTTCGAGATCGCCGCGGTGCGCGCGCGGTCGAGCCAGAATTTCTTGCGCATGTCTGCAGAAACCGCGATGAAGCCTTCCGCGCTGCGCGCGTTCGCGAGCCTTACGACGTGCGAGGCTGCGGCTGCAACCGCATCTTCATTATCGCCGACGATGTCGCCAACGAGCACCATCTTCGGACGTCCCGCGCGGCGGGCCTTGGTCGCGTAGCCCACGGCTTTGACATAGCGCTCATCGAGGTGCTCGAGCCCGGCCAACCGTGCGCCGCCGGGCTGTGTGTCGAGGTACTGGCGAATCTCGACGATGCAGGGCACGGCCTCGCGCACCTGGCCGAAGAACTCGAGGCAGACAGTACGTACTGCCGGCGGCATGCGATGCAGGATGAACGTCGCCTGCGTAATGATTCCGTCGCAGCCCTCCTTCTGAATGCCGGGAAGCCCGCCCAGCACCTTGTCGGTTACGTCCTTGCCGAGGCCTTCCTTTCGAAATATGCGCCCCGGCAATTGCAGGATTTCGGGCGCACCGGCCGGCGTTTTCCCATCGAGCTCGTAACGCGTGATCCTGAAACGCGCGATGTCGACGTCGTGAATCTTGCCAAGATTGTGATCAAGCCGCTCGACGAGCATCCACTGGGCGTCAGGTGTCACCATTTTCCAGGACGCTAGATTGTCGAGTGCCGTGCCCCACAGTACCGCTTTCTTGCCGCCGGCATTCATGGCGACATTGCCGCCGATGCATGAAGCGTCAGACGAGGTCGGGTCGCAGGCGAACACGAGGCCCGCCGCATCGGCAGCCTCCATGGCGCGCTTTGTCACGACGCCGGCGCCGCAGCGTATGACCGGCACCGGCTTCTCGAGCCCCGGCAGTCCGACATCCTCGATGCGGGTCATCGCCTCGAGTTTTTCGGTATTGATGACCGCCGACAGCGGCGTGAGCGGAATCGCGCCGCCCGTATAGCCGGTGCCGCCGCCGCGCGGGATGATCGTGAGGCCGAGATCGATGCATGCGAGGACGATGGGCGCGACTTCTTCTTCGGTATCGGGGTTGATGACGACAAATGGGTATTCGACGCGCCAGTCGGTCGCGTCCGTTACGTGCGAGACCCGTGCGAAGCCATCGAACTGCACGTTGTCTTTGTGCGTCACCCCGACAAGGCGGCCGACCACGCGCTTACGCAGATCGTAGGTCTCGCGGAAACGTTTTTCGAAGCGGCCCACCGCAGCTTCTGCGGCCGAAAGAAGCGTAGTCACCTTCTCATTCGCGCGCTTTCGCCGCCGCCCTTCGATCGCGGCGAGACGCTCACGCATTTCCGAGATCAGTGCGGCGCGGCGCTTCGGATAAGTAATAAGCTCGTCTTCGATGTAGGGATTGCGCGTGACGACCCAGATATCGCCGATGACCTCGTAAAGCATCTTGGCGGAGCGCCCGGTGTGCCGCTCCGCGCGCAACGCTTCGAGTGCGTCCCACGCAGGCTCGCCCAGGAGCCGGATTACGATCTCACGGTCCGAGAACGACGTGTAGTTATATGGAATTTCGCGAAGACGTGGATTCATGAGATGGGGTCGGTGCTGGAACGGTGACGCGGCAATCGATTATCTTATCGGCGTCAAAAGGCGAGGTAAACCCTGATACTTAAAGGGATTTATGCGTGGCACATCGCAGAGGAGAGCAAACGGCGAGCCGCTTCACAACCTATTGTGGAATGAGCGTGATGAGCAGATAGCGGCTGAACTTCCCGACAGCCATATAGAACGTGGCGAGCAGCGGATTGATGCGGAACCATCCGGCCGCAACGCAGAAGGCGTCACCGACGAGTGGTACCCATGACAACAGTAATACGGGCGCGCCGTAGCGCTGGATGGCGGACATGCCCCGCACGGGCTGCTGCCGTTGCGGAATGACACGGCCAATCGCGTACGACGAGATGCCGCCGAGCGTGTTGCCTAGGGTTGCGACCGCGAGCGCGGGGATAACGATGTCCGGATTGAGCTTGATCACCGCGTAAAGGACGATCTCGGAACCGCCGGGAAGGATCGTTGCTGCGAGAAAGCTGCTTAGAAAAAGTGCCCACAGGCTCGTCGTTTCGGTCATCTGCGGTTCGAGTGTGTTCAGGGTGCGTGGTAAACTCGACCCTCTTTTTTCGACGGGTACACAGGCGTGTAGGGCCTCAAAGGCGCCTGAAAGCCGACCCGGCACCGCATGGCCGACGCTGCGCTTATCAGCGAAGATTACCGGAAGATGCAGCAGGAGCTGCATCGCAACCCCAATTA
>JBKJPI010000288.1:0-18466 GCA_046595235.1 Burkholderiales bacterium
GCTGGCTGCGCCCCGGCGTCCACATCAACGCCGCCGGATCGAACTTCGCCGAAAAACAGGAACTGGACACCACCACCGTTCGGCGCGCGGATCGCATTATCGTTGACGATCTGGCGGTCGCCAAAATCGAATGCGGAGATCTTCTGCATCCGGAGACGAGCGCAAAGCTCGACTGGAGCGGGATCCACCCGCTCAGCGACGTCGTCGGCGGCAGTGTCCCAGGCAGGACTTCTCCCGACCAGATCACGCTCTTCGAATCACAGGGTTTGGGGCTCGAAGATCTCGCAGTTGCGTGCGCAGTACTCGATTTGGCAGAGCGCCGCGGGATCGGAATCGAAATTCCCCTGAAATAGAAAGCAGACTTCACGATTGAGGAACGGGAAAAGGGAGCAATTACATGAAAGCTGGCAGATACATTATCGCGATTGCCGCCACGCTGGCGCTTCCAGTTCACGCGCAGGAGAAATACCCGACGAAACCGATCCGCATGCTGGTGACGTTTTCGGCCGGCAGCCTGACCGACATCATGGCGCGCCTGGTCGGCGCGAAGATGACGGAGAACTGGGGACAGCAGGTGGTGGCGGACAACCGTCCCGGCGGGGGCGGCATCGCCGCTTCGCAAGCGCTCGTCAGCTCGACGCCCGACGGTTACACGCTGATGATGGTCTCGTCCGGCCACGCGATCGCCGCGTCGTTGTACTCGAAGCTGCCTTACGACACGCTGAAGGATTTCGCGGGCGTCTCGCAGGTCGTGAGTGGAGGCCACGTGCTCGCGGTGAGCAAGGATCTCGGCGTCAAATCGGTGAAGGAATTGATCGCTCTTGCGAAGGCCAAGCCCGGGCAGATCACTTTCGGCACGGCCGCGACCGGCAGCGGCGCCCACATCAACGCCGAAATGTTCAAGATCGACACCGGCGTCAATGCAACTCACATCGCCTACAAAGGACCGATCGAGGCGTTGAACGACGTGCTCGGAGGCCGCGTTACCTACACGTTTTTATCGTTGGGCGTCGCCGCTCCTTTTATACGGGAAGGGCGGCTCGTTGCGCTCGGCGTCAGCACTGCCGCACGAGATCCGATGCTCCCGAACGTGCCGACGATCGCGGAAGCCGGCGTGCCCGGCCACGAGTTCGACCAGTGGTTCGGTCTGCTCGCACCGGCGAAAACGCCGCGGCCTGTCGTAAACCAGTTGAGCAGGGAAGTCGCACGCATCCTGAGTCTGCCCGACGTGAAGGAGCGCATTCTTCAGCTCGGCTCGGTACCGAGACCGAGCAAGCCCGAAGCGTTCGACGCTTTCATCCGCGCCGAAGTAGATAAGCTCGGCAAGGTCATCAAAGCCGCGAACATCCGCGTCCAATGACCGAAGATCCCGGCTGCAGGACCGACATCGCAGCGCGCAATCTCGCCGACAAGATGGGAACGGAACTGGGCAGACCATCCTCGTCGACAATCGGGCGGGCGCCGCCGGCATCGTCGGCGTGCAGGCGTATCTCTCCGCCGCCCGACGGGCATACGATCCTGACGGGCAACATCGGTCCCAATGCGATCAGTTACGCGCTCGACACGAGCCTGCCGTGCAAGCCCGAGGACATGATCCCCATCGCGCTCGAGTCGGAAGAGTCTTCTTCGTCCCGCTGATTGCTGGGGTCGACTGGAAAAGGAGGAACCGCCATGCCGTTCTACGAAAAAGGCGCCGTCCGCATCCACTACGAAGAAGCCGGCTCCGGCTTCCCGTTGTTAGTCATCGCCGGCGGAGGTTTGAACTCGAAGATCGCCTACTTCGAGGGGAAGGCGCCGTTCGACCCGAGGGAAGAGTTCAAGGGCGAGTACCGCGTCATCACGATGGACCAACGCAACGCCAATGGCGGTGAGTCTTCCGGCCCGCTCGAGATCGACCGGCCCTGGGACGCGTATGCCGATGACCAACTCGGCCTCATGGATCACCTGGGCATCGGGCAGTTTCTGGTGCTGGGCTTCTGCGTCGGCGCCCCATTCATCTGGAACCTGATCAAGCGAGCGCCCAAGCGCATCGTCGCCGCCGTGCTGGCGCAGCCCAGCGGATCGCGTCCGGAGATGCCGGACCTCTTCTACAACAACAACATCAAGGGCTGGGGGCCGGAACTGTGCGCGAGCCGGCCGGACATCACGATGGGGATGGTCGACGCCTTCCTGAAGAAGATGTACTGCACCAACCCCGACTTCGTCTTCACCGTGACGCGTGATTTCGTGCGGGCCTGCCAGACGCCGATCCTCGTTCTGCCGGACGACACCCCGCCGCACCCGTATGCCGTGGCGATGGAGACCGTGCGTCTCTCGCCGAACGCGGAGGTGAGTCTCTACCCGTGGAAGGACTCCAAGGACACGACTGCCCAGGCGGTACGTCACGTGCGCACCTTCCTGCGGGCGCATCATCCGGTGGTGGCCGCGCACTAGATCAACCCGCGCTCCCCAACGTCCGCTCGGCCCAGCCGCCGAGATCGAGGAGTGGGCGCAAGTGATCAAGGCCGCGAACATACGCGTAGAGTGAGCCGCGAAGACCGCGAAAGGACGGCGCGAGGGTGAAGAAGTTGTTCTGCCACGATTCGCGCGCGGCATTGTCGCCTGCGATCAGTTATTCAGACCTTTCTGGGTCCTCGTCATCAGGATCTCGCGCTTGACGTCGGAAATGTCCCGCGCGCGAGTCGCAGCGACACCGCACTGGCCGCCGCGCGCGCAGCGCGAGCTGCGGGGGCAGATGATTCGCGCAGGTTGCGCGAGCGCATCCTCGATCCAGGCGATGCTGAGGATGTTTGCAATTGCCCGGATCGCTTCCGCGGCAGCGCGTCCGATCTTCGCCTGTCCGCCTTTGCGCAGACACGTTTCACCAATCTCCGTTGCAATCTGCTCGTGCCCCGCGGCATTCGAAGAGAGCGCCGGCCCGAGATCGACTCCGACCGAAAGTACGTGAGCGTTACCGGCCATGTCCCGCGTATGCAGAGTGTGGCAGCAGTACAGTTGCCAGCGATCGTTGTCCCGGGTCACCGAAATCTGCGAGCTCGAAGTGTTATGCGGATTGTCGAACATCCTGAACACGGCCCAATGCGGACACGGATCTTTTGCCTGCGTCATGTTGCCCCACGGCAGCGGGATGCCGTTGCCGCGATAGACCGCGCGCAGATGCCCCGGCGCATAGGCATCGAAGAAATGCCAGTACGGGTACGGCGAGACCTTCGTCATCCGCCGCATGACAACAGACGCGGTGAGCTCTACTTTTTTTCTTGCTTCGATCCGGTGGCGTTCTCTCGTAAGGAATCGCCGGAACGGTACTTTCGGGCAGAGAAGGGCGCCGGCGAAGAAACTGCATTCGAAGTCTCTCCATGCGAGCAGGACGTCTTTCGCGTCCAAGCCCGCCGTCAATGCGGACCCGCTGTCCGGACTTTCGCCCATCTCGCCGCCGGTCGCGTGTAGCGATCTCAGGGCATCTCCGCCATGCAGCACCCTGTGACCGACGTGTGACGCGAGATCGAACTTCAGACGCCCCGGATCCGCCTGCAACGCCTTATTGAGGTAGATCATGCCGGGTGCCTCAAAAAAAGAGCGCACCACGCTTCGCACTTCCGCGTCCTTATCGCGCGCGAGCACGGGTTTTCTCTCGAACCAGCGCACTTCGAGGCCGTGGTGCTTCGCGAGGCCGAGCAAATCCTCCACCGCGAGGGGAAACACCCGCTTTCCGACCTGCTCGGCAGCGCGCTCGAGATCGGGATACTCGTTGCGAGACGTTTCCTGGTGCGACCGAATCAGCAGATGCGCGAACTGACGCCCCGTCGTTCCGGTTTGCGACAAGAGCTCTGGAATTGCGGCCTGGAGCAGATTTTTCGAGAAAAGAAAAGCGGGTTCGAACGGGATGCGCGCGGCGCCGCCGGCGCCCTGTTCGCGCGTTGCCGGCGCGAAGCTCGCGGTTTCATCCAGGAACCAAGTGGGCTTCCGCTGGAAAACGTTCGCGATGAGGGCGAGCACCCCCTGCGATGGGTTGCGGCGCCCACTTTCGATCATGCTGAGATAGGACACTGAGGGCGCGCTGCGAGCGTCGAGCTGCGCGCAGCGCGCCGATAAGTCCTCGAGCGTAATACGGTTCTCTTTGCGGAGCGTGCGCAGCTTCGCGCCGAGAAAATGGCTGTTCCTTCCGAGGCGTTCCATGTGTTCTCCCGTCAAAAAGGACTCCCAAGCTTCGCCAGCGCGTTTTTTGTGAAATTCACCATGTCAAGTTCTATTGTGTGGAATTCACAGTAAAAGGCCTATACCTTGCCTGCGTCAAGTGGGTCTTGCCACGGAGATGGCGCAAATGCAGCGAAACATCCTGATTCTCGGCGCCTCCTACGGCGCTTTGCTCGGCACCAAGCTCCTGATGGCGGGGCACCGCGTGTCGCTCGTGTGCACCCGGCCGACAGCGCAGTTGATCGAGCGCGAAGGCACGCGCGTTCGGTTTCCGCTTTCCAAAGAACGCGCGCAGGTCGAGATTTCTTCGGCAGATCTCCCGGGAGACCTTTCGGCGCGAGCGCCGGAGGAGGTCGACGTTGGTGGACATGACCTCATCGTTCTCGCAATGCAGGAGCCTCAGCTCGCCGCCCCGGACGTGAGAGCGTTGATGGGGCGTATTGCATTGTCCCGCAGGCCGTGCCTTGCGATCATGAACATGCCCCCGTTGCCTTACCTGCAGCGCATTCCCGGACTTGCGACCGATTCATTGCGCGGTTGCTACCTCGATCCCGACGTGTGGCG
Organism: Burkholderiales bacterium; assembly: GCA_046595235.1. Taxonomy (GTDB): domain Bacteria; phylum Pseudomonadota; class Gammaproteobacteria; order Burkholderiales; family SG8-41; genus JAQGMV01. The sequence continues at coordinate 4,759 of JBKJPI010000288.1, forward strand.
TGGTTTCGATCCTGAAGTGATGACGCTTGCGAGTCCCGACGCTCAGGCATTCCGGCCGCCGGGCAGCCCCAAAAATCTCCTTCAGGTGGGCCTGCCGACGAATTTCAAGGCTGCGCGGTTTGCCCGAGAAGCGGCAACGGTCGTGCTTCGTGAAATCGCGGACAGCATCGATGCAGCGCGCTACTCCGCCGCCGGTGAAGCGACGGAAATTCCCGTGAAGCTCAAGGTGCACGATTCGATTTTCGTGCCACTGGCCAAGTGGTCGATGTTGATCACGGGGAACTACCGCTGTATCCGTCCGAATGGCGTGGTCAGCATCAAAGAGGCGGTGCACGAGAACATTCCCGGCTCGCGGCGGATCTATGAATGGGTCTGCGATCTGTGCGTCAAGCTCGGCGCGGCGCCCGCTGACCTCGTTCCGTTCGAGAAGTACGCGATAGCCGCTGCCAGCCTGGAAAAGCCGTCGTCCGCCGCGCGCGCGATTGCCGCGGGTGTCGAGCACATCGAACGGGTCGACAGCCTGGTGAAGCAGATCGCACTTCAGCACGGACTGCATTCCGAAACGCTGAACGACATCGTGAGCGTCGTCGACGAGCGCCTGAACGAAAACCGCGCGAACCGCCGTTCGGTCCGCGCCGCCTAAACTTGCAAGGGAGACAGACATGAATCACCAATCCATTCCGACCAACGGCATCGAGGTGCTCGGCAGGACCGACGCGCCTTTTTCGGAAATCCTCACGCCCGAGTGTCTCGAGTTCGTGGCGGGCCTCGCCCGCGCGTTCGAGCCGCGCCGCCGCGAGCTGCTCGCGATGCGGGAGCGCCGCCAGACGGAATTCGACGCCGGGAAGCTTCCCGACTTTCTGCCGGAGACTGCGGATGTTCGCAATGACACGTGGACGATCGCGCCGGTGCCGCGCGACCTGCAGGACCGTCGCGTGGAAATCACCGGGCCGACCGACGCGAAGATGATCATCAACGCGCTCAACTCCGGCGCGAACGTTTTCATGGCGGATTTCGAGGATTCGAACGCGCCGACGTGGAAGAACATGATCGAAGGTCAGATCAATCTGCGCGACGCTGTCCGCCGGATAATCACGTTCCGCAGCCCCGAAGGGAAGGTTTATGCCCTCAATCGGAAGACCGCGACGCTGCTGATGCGGCCGCGCGGCTGGCATCTCGTCGAGCGCCACGTCGAGATCGACGGCGCGCCGGTGTCGGCATCCATCTTCGATTTCGCGGTTTATGTCTTTCACAACGCGAACGCGCTGGTCGCCGCGGGAAGCGGTCCGTACTTCTACCTTCCGAAGATGGAAAGCCACCTCGAAGCGCGGCTCTGGAACGATATCTTCGTCGCCGCGCAGGACGTACTCGGTCTCGCGCAAGGCACCATCAAGGTCACCGTGCTCATCGAGACGGTGCTCGCCGCGTTCGAGATGGACGAGATCCTGTTCGAATTGAAGGCGCACTGCGTCGGCCTCAATATCGGGCGCTGGGACTACATCTTCAGCTGTATCAAGAAATTCAGGTCGAACCGCGACTTCTGTCTCGCCGACCGCGCGGCCGTCACGATGACCGCGCCGTTCCTGCGCGCTTACGCGTTGCTGCTGGTCAAGACCTGCCACAGGCGAAACGCGTTCGCCATGGGCGGCATGGCTGCGCAAATTCCGATCAAAAACGATCCGGGAGCGAACGCCGCAGCACTCGAGAAAGTGCGACTCGACAAGCTGCGCGAAGTGACCGACGGCTGCGACGGCACGTGGGTCGCTCACCCAGGCCTCGTTGCGATCGCCAAGGCCGTTTTCGACGAGCACATGCCGACGCCGAACCAGATCCACCGGCAGCGCGACGACATCAGCGTCAGCGCCGGGGATCTGCTCGATTTCCAGCCGCAGACGCCGATCACCGAAGCAGGGCTGCGCAACAACATGAGCGTCGGCCTTCAATACGTGGCCGCGTGGCTCGCCGGCAACGGCTGCGTGCCGGTATTGAATTTAATGGAAGACGCCGCCACCGCCGAGATCGCGCGTTCCCAGATCTGGCAGTGGATCAAGAGTCCGCGCGGCGTGCTGAACGACGGCCGCAAGGTGACCCAATCGCTGGTGCGGCAACTGCTGCGCGAAGAAATGCTCAGCATGAAGCCCGGCGCTCCAGAAGGCCCGCGCACGGAGCACTTCACCGAAGCAGGGCGGCTCCTCGAGGAAATAACGACGGCAGACGATTACGTCGAGTTTCTGACGCTCCCGGCGTACGAGCTCCTCACGGGGGCCGGCGTGCGCGAAGACGCTGCGACATCGGAGCAGCGGGTGGGCGTGATCGCTGAGCGCAGAACGGATGGGCAGGCCGTGGCGCATTGAGCGGCACCAGGGAACCCGCTTGACCCCAGAGGCAGTCCTTTAGTGCTTCGACTGCCTGGCGTGCCCGGCACCGAATCCTCAAGAGTGCAATCTGGCCGTTATCCGAACCCGTGGCTGATCCGCTCGCCCGGGCCCGCCATCATTGCGGCTTGAAGCCGATATCGCGCACGAGCTTGCCGTATTTCTCGTATTCCGTCTTGATGAACTTGTCGAACCATTCCGGCGATTCGTTGGCGACGATGAGACCGGCCGTGACGAGCTTCGCGTTGATGTCAGGCTGCTGCATCGCGCGGTTGATTTCGGCGTTGAGCCGCTGAACGATATGACGCGGCGTTCCTGCCGGCGCGACGACGCCGAACCAGCCGCGCATGTCGTATCCGGGAACCAGGTCGGCGAACACGGAGAGTTGCGGATCCTTGGCGATACGCTCGTGGTTCGTGACGCCGATCATTCTCAAGCGGTTCGCCTGCGTGTGTGGCAATAGGCTGGTGTAGGAGCCGATCCCCGTCATCACCTCGCCGCCGAGCACACTGCTGACGACGGCCGACGCACCTTTGAACGGCACGTGCAGAAACTTGAATCCCGCTGACTGTGCGAGAAATGCGAATGACAGGTGCGGATATCCGCCTTCACCATTGGTTCCGACCGTGAGTTTTCCCGGATTGGCTTTGGCCCAGGCGATCATCTCCCCGGCGGTCTTGAACGGCGCAGTGGGGTGCGCGACCACCGCCAGGTAGTTCGTCGCGCTGAGCGCGATGGGCGCGAAGTCCTTGCGCGCATCGTAAGGGACCGTCCTGTAGGTGTGCGGGCCCACCGAGAGATTCCCGCCCTGAGCCATGCCAATGGTGTAGCCATCGGGCGTGGCGTTCTTGAGCAAACCCAAACCGAGCTGACCGCTCACGCCTGCGCGGTTGTCGACGACGAACTGCTGGCCCATGCGCTCGGCGCGCGTGGGGGCGATCAGCCGTGCGATGATGTCGGCCGCTTCGCCCGGCGGGAACGGAACGATGATACGCACCGGACGGGTCGGGTACGAGTCCGCCTGTCCGGCGACTGCGGCCGTGCTGAACATGCCGGCGACGAGTGCGAGCGCGCAAAGAATCGAAGTTCTCATGATTGTGGTCCCTCATGGTCTTGATCGGATCGCCGCGGTAACGGATGCGGCCGTTTTTCCATCGTCGTAGTATCGCGGCGCGGCGCTTGCGCCATCACGTCCACATAGCGTATCAATCGCGACTGCGCGCCGCTATCCGTCCCATCCAAAGATTCTCGAAGAGACCATGACCATATCGCACACGCCATTGTGGGCCGACCGGAAGGAAGGTCGTTTTTTTACCCGCGTCGACGTCACCACCATGCTGAACGGCGCCATGCTCGCGCTGCCGTTGCACGTGGTCACCGGACGGCAATCGGGGCCGACCTTCGGTATCGTCACCAACACGCACGGGGACGAGTTTCTCGCCACCATCGCCATACGCCAATTCATCAACGCGCTCGACACCGCTGCGCTCCGCGGCCGCATCGTGCTGGTGTCCTGCGCCAATCCGATGGCGACTGCAGCGTTTGGACGCCAGACTCCGGAGCAGCACGGCCGCACCGATCTGCACGAGGTCTATCCGGGTAATGCGCGCGGCAACACGACGCAGATGATCGCCGCAGCCATCACCGGGACCGTGCTGCATCATGTCGACGCGCTGATCGATTTCCATTCCGGCGGCAGCGGTGGACGGCTGCAGGCGCGGGTCGATTACAACGCAAAAGCGCCTGATGATCTGAAGCGCAAGAACCTCGCGCTCGCGCGGGCCTTCGGCGCGAACTTCGTCCACGAGAATGAATTTGCGGGTTCCGCGGCGCATTACCTCAATTCGCGCGGCGTCGTTGCCGTCAATCCGGAAGTGGGCGGCTCGTGGCTGTCCCCGGCGGACACGGCCTATTACATGGACGTGATGGTGAACGGCCTGAGCGGCATGCTGCGCCATCTCGGTATGCTGCAAGGCGACTCGACACCGCCGCGACAGATCCATTTCGGCCTCGCCGGGCGCCGCGAAATCCGTCCCAGGCAGAGCGGTTATCTCGTGTCGAACTACGCACGCCCTGAAGACCTGGGAACGCTGGTCACGGCCGGGACGAGACTGGGCGAAGTAATCGATATCTACAGCTACGAGATCCTCGAGGTGCTCGAGGCGCCGAACGACGGTTATCTCTTTTTCTCGCGCTATCCGGGCATGGTCGGCGGCGGGACGCAGGCGTTCGCCCTGGCGGAGACCGAGGCGTCGCGCTGGATCGACTAAGGCCGGCCCCGACGATGGCGCGCTCATCTTATTGGGCCGCTCGCGTGGTGCCGGACAATCTCATCGGATTCCCTGTTTGCTGTGTTCGCGAAAAATCCGAATACGTTCTTTCAGTCCCGGCGTGCTCACCGATCGTGCGAGCGCGTACATGTCTTCCGCGCGCGTGTCGGCTACGGTATGCCGGTGCAGCGCCGCCGCCGCGGTGAGGCTCAGGCGATCGCACCGGACGCGCGCGATCGAAGCGAGCGCGTCCCATCCTTCTCGGGCCTGCACGTGCGTGAGGAATCCGATTGTCAGGGCCTCTCCAGCATCGAACGTGCGCGAGGACGACAGAATCTCTCGTGCCAGATCGGCGCCGATGCGGCCCGCGAGGCGTCGGGTGCCCAGCACGACGCCGAAGGAAAGCCCGGGCAGGCGAAAGGTCGAGTCGGGCGCGGCTCCGCGCACGCCGCAGCTCGCGATGAGATCCGCACCCGCGCCGAAGGTGCGGCCCTGTGCGAGGGCAAGCGTCTCGAACGGCGCGTGGTGCAGGGCCTGGAGCAGCGTCTCGATTCGCAGGAAACGCAGTGCAAGATCGCCGTCACTCGTGCTCTCGAAACCGGTGAAATCGAATCCCGCGCAAAAGTGGCTTCCGGCGCCGTCGAGGGTCAGTAGCCGCGTGCCGTCAGTGCCCGCGTACTCCACCGCGTCGATCAGCGACTCGACCAGTGTGGCGGAGAGCGCATTGGCTTTCTGCGGCCGGTTGAGCGTGAGCCGCGTGACAGTGCCGTCGTGTTTCCTGATGAGCTCGTCGCTCAAAGGCCGAACCTCAGAAACTCAATCCGTGCGGTCAAGTGGTTCTTGACGCCATCGACGCTCGGACTTCGGCGGAGCGGTCCCAGAAGTTCGGCAAGAACGGGCTCGAATAACCGGACACGAACGGTTTCGCCGCGCCCGTCGTGGCGTCGAAGACGTGGCGCTCGACCGCGCCGATGTTCCCCCCGTAGACATGGATGCTGATCGACACGCGATCCTCGAAGGCATTCGTGACTTCATGAATGTCGCCCTCGGCCGGAGAGAGAAGATCCACGCTGCCCGGCGCGAGCCGTTGCTGCCCGCCATCGCAGAGAACGATCTCTTCGCTCTCGCCCTGTGTCTCCACGAGCTGCGTGAAGCTGCGCACGAAAGCCCTGAAACGTCGCGTCTCTCTCATATTCCCGTCCGTGATCGGTCTTTTAGCTCGGCGAGCACTTCTTCGGTGTGCGCTCCCAAAGCCGGAGGATTGCGATAGATGCCGAGCCGTTTCCCCCCCACCCGCTGCGGCGAGATCACTACTTTCGACCGCGCGCCGCCCGGCAGCGTCAACTCTTCGACCAGAGCCATGTGCTCGACCTGCGCGTCCGCGAGCACTTCAGAATACGAATTGATCGGCGCGCACGGAACACCGAGACCGCGAAACATCGCGAGGAGGTCGGCCGCGTCGCGCTTCATGAACTCGGTTTCGAGCAGCTCACGGAGCGCTTCCTGATTGCGTGCCCGCAAGGTGGGCGAAGCGAAGCGCGCGTCGCTCGCCACGTCCGGCCGCCCGATGCCTTCACAGGTGGATTTCCAGAGCTTATTGGTGCCGGCGGCAAGTGCGAAATGACCGTCCCGGCAGCGAAAGCCGGCATACGGCGCATTCATCGGATGCGCGGAGCCCAGCGCGACCGGATCACGGCCGGTTCCGAAGAGCTCGCTCGTCTGCAAATGCGCGATGCCGAGCATGCCGCCGAGCATCGAGACGTCTATGTATTCGCCGGTTCCGCCGCTACGCACTTTGCAAAGCGCCGCGGCGATGGAGTAGGCCGAGTACAGCGCCGCGGTGAAATCGGCGATCGGTATCCCGCACTTCGCCGGACGTCCTCCGGGCTCTCCGGTCACGCTCATCACGCCGCTCATGGCCTGCACCGTCATGTCGAAACCGCCTTCCTTCGCGCGCGGGCCGGTCTGCCCGAACGCCGAGACCGAGCAGTACACGAGCGCAGGCTTGTCTTTGGAGAGCGTCGCGTGGTCGAGCCCGAACTTTGCCATCACGCCGGGCCGGAAGTTTTCGATGACGACCTCGCACGAGAGCGCGAGGGCTCGCGCGGACGCGAGGCCTTGCGGATCTTTCAGGTCGAGTATCACGGAGCGCTTGTTCCGATTCACCGAAGCAAAGTACTGGCTGTAGCCATCGATGATCGGCGGCCACGCGCGCATGAGGTCGCCATCGGGGGATTCGATCTTGATCACGTCGGCGCCCATGTCCGCGAGCAGCGCGCCGCAGAACGGGCCCGCAAGCACCTGGCAGAACTCAGCGACGCGTATGCCGGTTAAGGGAAGCATGGATTGCCCGGAGGGGAAGCCGGATTATAAGTGGGGGCGTTGAAGCGGCCGGGGCTTCCTGTACTTACCGCATCTCCGACAGCCCAAGCGCGACGCGCACCCATTCGGCCGCAACGAGCGTGCGCGCATCCGCACCGCGTGGGCCGGTAATCTGCACGCCGATTGGCAGACCTGCAGGCCCTGTAAACGCCGGCACCGTAACCGTTGGCCCGTGCATGAGCGTCCAGGTGAGACCAAAAACGGGGTCGCCGGTCGAGTCGAGGCCTGCGGGTGCCTGCCCTGTTGCGCTGGGCGAAAGCAAGACGTCGTAATCGCGATAGATGTCGTCAAGCCGGGCGCGGCAATGCATCGCAATCTTCTGCGCGTCCTCGTATTCGGCACGGGTGACACGCGAGCCGCCCGTGATGCGCTCGGTCAGGCTTTGCGAGATCATCTGCGGAAAGCGTGTGCGCTCGTAAGTGAGCGCCCGGTACATTTCATACGAGCTCACGCGCGTCTGTACATCAGCGAGCTGCGCGAATTCAGCGTCGAGCGCCACCGTGTCTACGCGCGCGCCAGCTGCCGAGAGTGTTGACAGCGCCCCCTCGAGAGCCGCGTGCGTCGATGAGTCAGCCATGCTCCAGTACGGGGTTCGGCAAAAGCCGATGCGCGGCGTGATCGAAGTCACTTCATTGAAGTCCGCTGCCCGGCTTCCCGACAACACTTCGACGACCAGCGCCGCGTCGGGTACCGTGCGCGTGAGGACGCCGATCGTATCGAGTGATTCGGCCAGGAACTTCATCCCCGCCCGGTTGATGAGGTTGAAGGTCGGTTTATAACCGACGGTGCCGCAGTACGCCGCGGGGCGCACGATGGAAGAAGAGGTTTGCGTGCCGAAACCGATCGGCACCATCCAGTCCGCCACCGCGGCTGCCGAACCGGAGGAAGACCCGCCTGGCGTGTGGAGCGGATTCCTCGGATTGCGCGTGGCAGCGGGGTGCCGCGTCGCAAATTCGGTGCTCACCGTCTTCCCGAGAATCACACCGCCGGCCTCGCGAAGCTGAGCGACGCAGGCCGCGTCCCACTTTGGCCGATTGCCGACGTAAATCGGCGAGCCATATTCCGTGGGCAGATCGGCAGTGTCGATCACATCTTTGATGCCGACCGGGACGCCGTGCAGTCGGGAGCGCGGTGTCTCGCGATCGCAAGCGCGCGCCTGCTCGAGCGCGAGCGCGGCGTCCAGGTGCGCCCACGCCCTGATTGCGGCGTCCCGCGCATCGATGCGCTCGAGGCATGCTTCAACGAGCGCCTGGGAGGTGAATGTACCCTGCGCTATTCCCGCGGCAGCTTCGCAAGCCGAAAGGGTATTCAGTGCGTCCATGGCTGGTTTGAAGCTCATGAGCCGGGCTTGAGGCCGGCTGTGCGTGCGACTTCGGCCCATCGCGTCACTTCGCTTTTGCCCTCCTTTGCCTCACTACAGTCGAGCATTGTGGGCGTTGTTCTAACTGCCGCTGCGTATGGAGTCTTCAATGGGGCCCCGGATGCAATTATTGTGTTGGTAGGGTTCGATATTACTGCGGGTGCCAGTCTGTATCCCTATCGAATAGGCGCCGCCACGCTCACCGGCGCTGAATGATACCGTGGGCTCGTGGATGCCCTGACGGTTGTGCTCGGCGAGCATCGGGAAGACGCTTGACGCGCGGCGCTGGTGACAACCATAATGGTTCCACTTTGGTTGGAGCGAACCATGCCCACGACGCTGACTCTGAAAAACATTCCCGACGCCGTCTACGACCGTCTTAAGCACTCTGCCGAAAGCAACCGGCGCAGCATGAACAGCGAGGCCATCGTGTGTCTGGAGGCCGTGCTGCTGCCGAACAGGCTGACGCCTGCCGAGCGGTTGAGCCGCGCCCGTGTACTACGCAGCGCATTGCCAAAGGTTAAGTTTCGGGCGCGTGACATCGATTCACTTAAAAGGGATGGCCGCGTGTGATCGTTGTCGACTCGAACGTAGTGGCGTATTTGTATCTGCCCGGGGAGTTCACCACGGATGCCGAAGCGCTGCTTGAGCGGGAGCCCGAATGGGCCGCACCTCTCCTCTGGCGAAGCGAGTTTCGCAACATTCTGCTGGGCTATATGAGACGGAAGACCCTGTCTTACGATCATGTTCTGAGCGTGCAGGCCGAGGCTGAAAGTCTGCTCGCCGGCGCGGAGTTCGATGTCGATTCGCAGGCTGTACTCGAACTGGCGAGAGACAGCGACTGCTCCGCCTATGACTGTGAGTTCATCGCCACCGCGGTCACGCTCGATACCAGGCTTGTGACGATGGACAAAAAGCTTTTGAAGGCGTTTCCGAAGCACACTGTGGCATTGCATCCGCAGAAATAATCCGACTTGAGCGTTGGACGAACCGGTGCGCATGGCGGGGCGCGAACGCGCACATCGCGCGAACCGTCTCTACAGCGCGCCGTTCACCCGGGCGCCGGGAGCAGGTACTCCGAACTCCCGCCGGCACACCGATACTCGTGGGTAGCCTCTGCTGCGCGTTCACACCCATACCAACCGTTAGGAGTGGCCGATGCGCAAGATCATCAACGTCGCAAATACCTTAGTCGTTGCGGCAGCGGCCCTGCTCACGTCGTTTCATGCGGGCGCGCAAGGCGCCACGGGGAACTACCCTAATCGGCCGGTACGCTTCGTCATTCCGTATCCGCCCGGCGGCAACACCGATGTTTTCGCGCGCCTGATTGGCGCGAGCCTTTCCGAGCGGCTGGGTCAGCAGTTCGTGATGGACAACCGGGCCGGCGCCGCGGGAACGCTGGGTGCGACGCTCGTCGCCCACAGCGCACCCGATGGCTACACGCTTCTCATGGGCACGTTCGGCAACATCATCGCTGCGCGCAGCCTGAACCCGAAGCTTCCGTATGATCCGGTCGCAGATTTCACGCCCGTCTGCTCGATCGCGAGTCCCCCGGGGTTGCTCGTCGTTCACCCCTCGGTGCCCGCCAGGACGATGAAAGAGCTCATCGCATACGCGAAGGCGAATCCAGCGCGGCTCAATTACGCATCGCCCGGCGCCGGCGCGTGGAACCACCTCTTCTTCGAATTATTGAAGCAGCGCGCCGGCATCGATCTCGTGCACGTGCCTTACAAAGGCATCGGGCCCGGAATTATCGACCTCATCGCGGGCAACGTGCAGACGGCTATCGCCTCGATCCCTTCTTCGCTGCAGCACGTGCGCTCAGGCAGGTTGCGTGCGCTCGCCGCGACGGGCGAGACGCGATCGCCCCTTCTGCCGGAACTGCCGACCATCGCTGAATCGGGCGTGCCGGGCTATCGCGCTGCCGGATGGTTCGCAGTGCTTGCACCTGCGAAAACTCCGGCGGCGATCGTGGCCAGGTTGAACGCCGAAATCGCGCGCAGTCTCGACACGCGGGAAATGCGCAATGCGCTCGCTCAGGAAGGTGCCGAGCCGGCACCGGCCGCCCCCGAGGCCGTCGCGCGTTCGATCCGCGAACAGATCAGCCAGCTGACGCCGATCGCGCAAGCGCTCGGGTTGGAGAAACGCTAGAGTCTGTTATGGACTTGAACGTGCGAGGCGATGCGGTTTATTACGCCACGCCGCCGGCGCGGGCGAAAAGGTCGGAGAGGTTCGCGTGATCCTGCGTGTGCCCAAGCGCCACCATCAGCAGTATGCGGGCCTTGAGACCACTGAGATACCCTGCGGAGATCGCACCCTTCGAAAGCAGGCTCATGAACGAGCCGCGGTAGCCCTTGCCGAGATGCGGTGCGCCGGAAGCGAGCCGCGTTGCCACCACCACCGGAATGCGCGCTTCGAGTGCATCGCAGATCGCCTCGTAGTAAGGCGGATTGACGTTACCGCCCGCAGTGGCTTCCACGACGATTCCGGCAACGCGCTCGCGGATGCATGCGCGCAGTAGAAGGTCGTTCGCACCCTGCGCCATCCGAACAAGCTGGACGTTATCTTCGACGCGCTCGATGTCGAGGTAGACGCGGCGCTCAGGCATGCTCAGGAACGTAACGCTGTCTGCAGTCACCATTCCGATGGGGCCGCCATCCCGACTGGCGAAGCAGGTGACGCGCTCGGTGTTCACTTTGACAGCGTCTCGTGCGGCGTGGATTTCCCCGCCGAGCGCCACCAGCACGCCGCGTCTTCGCGCTTCGGGCGCTGCGGCCACCCGGACGCCGTAAAGCAGATTGCGCGGGCCGTCGGCGTCCTGCGCATCGAAATTGCGCTGCGCCCCGGTGATCACCACCGGCGTGTCGGTGTGAAGCGTGAGATCCATGAGGTAAGCTGTCTCTTCCAGCGTTGCCGTGCCGTGAGTCACGACAATTCCGGCCACGGCTTCATCCAGGAGCACATCACGCAGCGTGTCGCGCAGACCGAACGCCGTCGCGGTATCCATCAGCGCGCTGTTGATGTTCGAATGCTCGACGACGCGAATCTCGGCACTATCAGCCAGGCCCTGAACGCCCGCAACGAGGTCCCCCGCCGTGGCGGCCGATGTATGGCCGCCGATAGCGGCGTCGTACCTGGATGCGATCGTGCCGCCGGTCCCTACGACACAGACAATGGGTTTGGCCATGAAACGCTTATCTCGTATCGGTTGATCTGACAGATGAGGGGAACACAATGAGGCCCATTCTGCACGCATTGATATTTTCGCTTGCTGTGCCCGCGTTGGCCAGCGCGCAAGGTTTTCCTTCGAAGCCCGTACGCATCGTCGCAGCGGCTGCACCCGGCGGCGGCGTGGATACCACCTCGCGCGTCATCGCGCACCACCTGCAGGAATCGCTCGGTCAGCCGGGTATCGTGGAAAATCGCCCCGGCGCTGGGGGTGCGGTCGGCGGCGACATCGTCGCCAAGTCCGCGCCCGACGGGCATACCCTGCTTACCATCTCGATCAGTCACTCGGTGTTGCCGAGCTCCCACAAAAATCTTTCGTACAGCCCCGAACGTGATCTTGTTCCCATCACAGTCATGGTCAATGCACCCAATGTTCTCGTCGCCCATCCATCGCTGCCGGTGAAGTCGATCCGGGAGCTCATCGCCTACGCGAAGAAGCGGCCCGGCGAAATCAACTATGCATCCTCGGGCAATGCCAGCCCGTCGCACCTGGCGACCGAATACCTGGAACTGCTGACCAAAACGGATCTCACGCATGTCCCTTACAAGGGCACCGGTCCGGGCATGGCGGACGTCATGGCGGGGCGCGTCTCGCTCATGTTCGCAAGCATCATCTCGACCCGGCAGCATGTCGAGGCCGGCAAGCTGAGGCTTCTGGCCACCGCGGGAGCGCGGCGTGCCGCAGCCGCACCGGATGTGCCTACCATTGCGGAGGCGGGCGTTCCTGGATATGCAGTCGATGTGTGGTACGCGATGCTGGCACCTTCGGCGACGCCGCGCCCCGTGCTGGAACGCCTCAACGGCGCGGTCACCCAGATCCTGCGCTTGCCGGATGTGGCGAAAAAGCTGGGAAGCATCGGACTTGAGCCGGTTGCCGAAGGACTGGCCCCGAGCGACGCGTACATCAAGGCCGAAATCAAAAAATGGGCGCAGGTGGTCAAGGCCGCCGGAATCACAGCGAATTAGCGAGCCCCTCATGTACCGCAGCCCGCATGCGCTCGACTTCGCAAATGCGCGATCCCGTTTCATGTCACGCGATGACGATCCGCGCGCGTACCTCGAGCGTTGCATCGCGACGGTCTCTTCGCAGGATGCAAAGGTTCAGGCCTTTGTCACCCTCGGTCTGGAAAGCGCTCGCCGGGCCGCTGACGCATCCGCCGAGCGCTATCGCGTCAGCAAGTCGCTTTCGGCGGTTGACGGGATGCCGATCGGGATCAAGGACATCATGAATACCTGCGACCTGCCCACACAGATGGGAACGCCCATCTATGCGGGCAATCAGCCGCGCTGGGACGCAGCGTGTGTGCACGCGTTGCGCTCGGGCGGTGCGATTGTCATCGGCAAGACGGTCACGACTGCGTTTGCATGTGGCGCAACCAACCAGACGCGAAATCCGCTCGATTTAACGCGCACTCCGGGCGGGTCATCCAGCGGCTCGGGCGCGGCCGTCGGCGCGGGAATGATTCCCGCCGCGCTGGGCACGCAGACTCAAGGCTCGACCCTGCGGCCGGCCTCGTACTGCGGCGTCGTGGGATTCAAGCCGACACACGGCGCGCTCACCATGCAGGGTGTCCATCCGATATCGCTCACGCACGATCACCTCGGGGTGATCGCCGGCACGCTGGACGACGCCTGGTGTGTGGCGTCCCGAATTTCGCTCGCTTCCGGCAATCCCGGCGCATCCGGACTGCAAGGCGCGAATGTCGGGTCCCCGGCAGCCCGCAAGCCTCGCAAGCTCATCGTCATGCGTACGAAAGCGTGGGACAGCGAAGTCGAGGCACCGGCGCGCGCTGCATTCGAGGCGCTTCTGCAGCACCTGCGCGACGAAGGCGTCGAGCTTGTCACGGCTCGCGACGATCCGCTTTTCTCGACATTCGAAGGTGATGTGTTCGGTGCGTTCGTCGACCGCTCTGTCGACATTACCGCCTACGAGATGATATGGCCGTATGCGCAATACGCCGCGAACCATGGCGTTCAGCTCGAGCAGCGTGTACACGACCGGCTCGCACGCGCGAAGGCGATGAGCGCTGAGCTCTACGCGGAATTACTCGATGAAAAGGCGCGCATGAAAGTGCGGGCACGCGAAGCGATGG
>JBKJPI010000433.1:0-2998 GCA_046595235.1 Burkholderiales bacterium
CTTCGAGCATTCCAGGACGGCGTAGGTCGCCGACGAACTGACCGCGCCCGGTGAGGTAGCGCGCGTCCTCCTTCCTGCGCAGCGACGCGCCGACGCCTTTGCCGGAGTTGCTATGCATATAGGCTATGTCGAATGGCGGATCAGACGAACGCCGGGACGCCCAGCGTTTCACGCCCGATGATGAGGCGCTGCATCGTCGCAGTGCCGTCGATCGCAGTGAACATCATGCAATCGCGCCAGCACCGTTCCACTCCGGCTTCGACAGACAGCCCCCACGCGCCCATGCTTTCCATTGCCGCCTGGCATGCGCTGATCGACGTCTCGACCGCATAGACCTTCGCCATCGACACGTCTCGCGGCGCCCGCCGGCCGCTGTCGAGAATTGCCAGTGCATTGAGGCACAACAGCCGCGCCGCCTGGACTCGTGTTGCAGCGTCGGCGAGCGCGGTTTGCACCGCCTGGAAGCGCGCGATCGGGCGGCCGAAGGCGATGCGATCCTTCGCGTACGCGAAGGCCAGGTCGAGCGCGTGCCGGGCAACGCCTACCGCAATGATGCCGATGAATGCGCGCGATGATTCGATGCCGCGGTGGAACTGATCAGCGCCCGAACCGGCATCACCCAGGATGTTCTCTTTCGGGACGCGCACGTTGTCGAAAATCATCTCGGAAAATGAAATGTTCTTCATTCCGACCGCTTCGAGCTCGCGTGATTGCCACGGCGAGACGGCGCGCTCCAGAACGAGCCGGCTCAAGCCCCCCTGGGTGTCGACCACCATCAGCGTGATGAGATCGGCGACACCGCCCAGCTTGATCCAGCGCTTGGTGCCGTTGACGATGTACGAGTCGCCGTCGAGCACCGCAGTCGTTTTGAACGCACGCATATCGGAACCCGCCTGCGGTTCCGTGATTGCGGCAGTGGCGACCCATTCTCCGCTGAAAAGATGAGGGAGCCAGCGACGGCGCTGCTCATCGTTGCCGAGGTAGTTGATGGTTCGCGGCGGCACGATCTCACCGAGCATGACCGGCCCGGCGGCGAGTGCTTCCAGCAGCAGTCCATAGTCGACATAGGAGAGGCCCGCCCCGCCGAGGTCTGTGGGGATCGTGCTGCCGAGATAACCGAGCGGCTTCAGCGCTTTCGCGATCGTGCGCATGTCGTCGGCGCTCAGCTTCTGCTGGGGAGCGAGCGCAGCGGCGACTGGAGCGATCACTCGGGCGGTGATCTCGCGCGCAGCCTCCTGCAGTTCCTGCTGCGCGGGGGTTTCAGTGAACGACATCAGCGAGACCTCATTGCTTCGCTAGCCCTGCCACTTTGATGACCTTCGCATACTTTTCGATTTCCTCGCGCAGGAATTTCCCGAAAAACTCCGGCGGCCCGCCGATGGGCTCGAGCACTTCGTTGTTGAAGCGCTCGCTCAACTCGGGACTCTTGATTACCTTGTCGATCTCTACGTTCAGCCGCGCCACAATCTCTTTCGGCGTTTTCGCGGGCGCGAGCAGACCGAACCAGTTGGTTGCTTCGTACCCTTTTACGCCGGACTCGTCGAAGGTCGGCACCGTCGGCAGCGCGCGGGCGCGCTTGAGCGTGCTGATGGCGAGCGCACGCAGCTTTCCTGATCCCACGTGCGGCAGCAATGCAGGCCCGCCCGCGAAAATCATGTGCACGTGCCCACCGACGGCATCGATCAGCGCCGGGTTATTGCCCTTGTAGGGGATGTGCTCGATATCGATCTTCGCCATGACCTTCAAAAGCTCGCCCGCCATGTGATTCGAGCCTCCGAGCCCGCTCGTCGCGAAGTTGAGCTTGCCGGGCTGCGCTTTTGCGAGCGCGATCAGCTCTCTCAGGTTTTTCACAGGCAACGAAGGATGAACGGAGAGAACGTTCGCGCCCTTCAGGGCGAGAATCACCGGCTCGAAGTCGCGCAAAGTGTCATACGGCGGCTTCGCCATATAACTCATGTTGATTGCGTTCGACGCGCCACCCATGAGCAGCACATAGCCGTCGGGGGGCGCCTTGGCGACGAATTCAGATGCGATATTGGTCATCGCCCCGGGGCGATGCTCCACAATCACCTGCTGCTTGATGATCGGAATCAGCCGCTCGGTGATCGACCGCGTAATGAGGTCCGTATTACCGCCGGGTGCAAACGGATTGATGATGCGTACCACCTTGACGGGATAGGGTGTCGAAACCGGTTGTGCGCCAGCGCCGGCTGACCATGCACTGGCGACAAAGATTGAAATGAACAGCACGGGTCTTTTCATTCCTGAGCCTCGAACGTTGCACGGCCGTCAACGGCAACGGCGCCGCCGGTGTCGCCGCGGACGATGAGTGGATTGATTTCCAGATCGACGAGGCGTGCGCCGAGATCGTGGGCGAGCCAGCTGATGCGCTCGACGGCGTCCGCGATCGCCGCAATATCGAGCGGCGGGCGGCCCCGCGCGCCGCTGAAGAGCGGCGCGGTGCGTAACCCCGCGATCATGCGCCGCACGTGGTCCGCAGCGACAGGTGCGGTCGCGACCGCAACGTCGTCGAGGATTTCGACGGCGATGCCGCCGAGCCCGACGATGACGATCGGGCCGTACTGCGGATCGCGGCGCACGCCAACGATCACTTCGGCTTCGCCGCGCACCATCTCCTGAACCGAGAACCCTTCGAGATGCGCATCGGGCAGCGACGCGCGAATGCGCTGCTGCATTTCATTCGCGGCGGCGACCACTGCCGCCTTGTCGCTCAAGCCCACGCGCACCGCGCCGACATCGCTTTTGTGCACGATGTCGCGGGACACCGCTTTGAGCACCACCGGAAACCCGATCGTCGCAGCGGCATCGGCAGCGGCTTCGGGCGAGGTCGCACCGGCTTCACGCGTAACGGCAACCCCGTAGGACGCGAGCAGGCGTTTCACCTCGCTTTCGGTTTGCGTTCCCCCGCGCAGCGCCGCCAGACTCTGCGGGTGGGGCAGAGCGGCAGGGCGCACCGGAGCCTCGACGCCAGCGCGGC
>JBKJPI010000534.1:0-3122 GCA_046595235.1 Burkholderiales bacterium
TGAGTCTGAAACAACCGAAGCGCTTGTCTGCGGGAGGCCGCCGGGCGAGAAGGGCTGGGGGCTAGCCTGTGCGTGGTTGCGCCACCGCGTGGGGAGCGGAAGAAAAGTGGGTCAGCCCGCAACACTTCAACCGCGTCCTGGCGATGTATCAGGTGCTGCCCGGCCCCGAAGCGCATCATCCCCATGGTCGTCACAGGGGCCGCGCTCGCCGGCTACGTCTTGAGCCTCGCCAATGTCTGATTCGAATGCCTTCAAAGGAATGTCCTATGAGAACCGGAACTGCGCATTGCGCTGCGGGTTTTCTCGTCGTGTTACTCATTTCAAGCGGTGACGCCATGGCAGAAACAGTCAACTTCGATTCCTACAGTCCCGGCGCGTTGCCTTCGCAATGGGTGTGTGGCGTCACGGGCGGCGGCGTGTCGCGCTGGACGGTAGAACCCGACGCGGACGCGCCAGGAAAACCGAACGTGGTCAGGCAATCAGGCGTCGGGGACTATCCGTTCTGTGCATTGAAGGCTGCGTCGCTCACCGACGGCTACGTGGAGGTGAAGTTCAAGGCGTTGTCGGGGCGACGCGACCAGGCGGGCGGTGTGATGTGGCGCTGGAAGGACGGCGACAACTACTACATCGCGCGCGCCAATGCGCTCGAGAACAACGTGTCGCTCTATTACACGACGAATGGGCGGCGAAGCACGATCAAGTACGTAAATGCGCCGGTGGCGAAAAACACTTGGCATACCCTGCGCGTTGACTTTGCGGGGACCTCGATCAAGGTGGCGCTCAATGGCAAAACCTACATCGACGTGCAGGATAACCGCATCAAGGGAGCCGGCGCCGTCGGCATGTGGACGAAGGCCGACAGCGTCACCGCATTCGACGATTTCGCATACGGCGCCGCAGTCCAATCGAAGTAAAGCGGCTCACCGGCGAGGGCTTTGCTCAGGAAACGACTGCTTCCGGATGTTGTTGGCACTCAACACGCCATCGAGCTAAGCGGCCAGCTCGGGAATCACGAAGAAGAACGCGTTGAGCATGTAGAGGCCGGTGAGAATGAGCGCAACGCCACCGGCAATTTCGAATGCACGTCTGTAGCGGCCCAGTGGCTTCAGGCTCTCGAGCCAGCCGACGGCGCCGGCGCCGAGGATGATCGGCACCGCGCGGCCCAGCGCAAAAGCAGTGAGCAGCGCAAATCCGAACAATGGTGAGCCGGCAGTGGCGGCGACGCCGAGGAGCACAACCAGAGCGGGCGTGCACGCCGGACAGACCGCGATCGCGAAGGGCACGCCGAGGGCGAAGGCGCCCCATGCGGTATTCGCTCGCTTCACGCGCATGGCCAGTCGGGGAATGGGGATCCGGATCCACCCCGGCCACATGGCCCCAAGCAGAATCAGGAGGGGTCCGAGGACGAGGCCCCAATAGCGGCCGACGAGTCGCTCCACCCACGCGCCCCCAAGTCCCGCAATCGTTCCCAGAATCGCGTGGGCCACGATCAATCCCAGGATGAACATGCCTCCAAAAATGAGCGCGGTGGTGGGCGCACGCGCTTTCGTGACGTAGGCGAGCGATACGGGAATGGCCGCGAGTGCAACCGGATTGAAGCTGAACAGAAATCCGGCAAACGCGGCGATTCCGAGTGATGCCGCGCTCGGCTGCGCGAGCGCCGTCGTGAGTGTCTCTATGTTCAAGACAAAGTCACTCAGGGGAAAGGGGGTTCAGAGGACGCCCCTGCAGCGCTTCGTCAATTCCGCGCGCAACCGCTCAGGGGTGGGTAAGGCCGGGAACACGAGGTCGCCGTCGATCGCCATCGCAGGAGGCGACAGCACCCCAAGCTCCACGGCGTAATCGAGCTCTTTCAAAATGTCTACTTCGCGCCATGACGCGCGCTCAGCGCCGAATTCCTCGATTACAGCCTTCAGCGCGTCGCGAGCGGCCGTACACTGCCCGCATCCTGCGGTTGAAAACATTTCTACTTTCGCTGGCATTTGATCTCTCATCAGGCCTGATGAATCATGAAGCCTCGACAATCTCCGTGTATCTTGTGCACGATCGTAAACCCTGCAGCATAGTCCAAGGTCAACAAAAATCAGATGTTTACCATCGGCAAGCTCGCACAGCGGGCGCAGGTGACTGTGGACAGCATTCGCTTCTACGAGCGCGAGGGCCTCATCGGTCCCGCAAAAAAAAGCGAGGCAGGCTATCGGCTCTATACAGCCGAGGCGATCCGGAGGCTTGGCTTTATCAGGCACGCGCAGAAATGCGGTTTTACGCTCTCGGAGATTCGTGAGCTCCTCGAGCTGAAGCGCGACGACAGGGCGTGCTGCGACGACATATACCGGGTGGCCATCGAAAAGAAACTGCAGCTGGAGGGCAGGATCAAGGCCCTCGCTGCAATGTCACAAGCGCTTTCGCACCTGGTGGAGCAGTGCTCGCACGATCGCAGGTCGCTCGACGATTGTCCGATTCTCGGCGCCCTCGAAGCCGGAATCGCACGGCAAATCGATCCCTGATCGGCGGTTGTTGCCCGGGCTCCCCCCAAATGGGGGGCCCTCAAGTTTCACAGCCGCCTGCCGATATCTATGAGGTTTCCGCGCTTGCCGAGCGCGCTCAACCTATGGAGGCTCCTTTCGTGCAATCCGACCGCCGCAATCTCAAGCCTGGACGCAGCCTCTGCGCCGGCGTCGCTCTTCGTAACCGCACGGTCCTGATCGCTCTGTTGTTCAGCGCCGTATCCGCCACGCCGGCGGTTCACGCGGAGACTGTTCGTATGAGCGGAACGGGTGCGTCGCTTGGGACCATGCGCATCCTCGGCGATGCTTATAAAAAGGTCGATCCCACCTTCACGCTCGAAATCGTGCCGAACCTGGGGACGAGCGGTGCTCTGAAGGCGCTTGATCAGAATGTACTCCAGTTCGCGGTCACCGGTCGGCCGGTATCCGCCGATGAAGCGGCGCGCGGTCTCATTGCAACCGAGTACGGTCGGACACCCTTCGTCGTGGCGTCAGCGCGGAAGGAAACCGAAGGCGTCACACTGAGCCGCCTCGCTGACATGTACGCCGGAAAAGTGTCCAAATGGTCCGACGGTACCCCCGTACGCATTGTGCTGCGTCCTGCGAACGACGGTG
>JBKJPI010000671.1:0-2846 GCA_046595235.1 Burkholderiales bacterium
CTTCGTCACGACTCCAAGCCGGTCTCCGTCACCGTCAAAAGCTAAACCGATGTCACCTTCCGTCTTGAGCGTGCGCGTCACATCCTCGAGGTTGTGCGGATCGGAAGGGTCGGGATGATGGTTCGGGAAGTTGCCGTCAACATCGCAGAAGAGCTCGCGAACGGTGCAGCCGAGCCTGCGGTAAAGTTCCGGCGCTGTCGCACCCGGCACGCCGTTGCCGCAGTCGACGATGATGTCGAGCGGCCGCGCGAGCTTCACGTCGCTGACGATGCGCGCGAGATATTCTTCGCGGATGTCGCGCGTGCTGTAGCTGCCTTCACCCGTCGCAAGGTTCCCGCTCTCGATACGCTGACGTAAGCCTTGGATGGCTTCACCCGACAGCGTGTCTCCGGCGAGCATCACCTTCAGCCCGTTGTACTCTGGCGGATTGTGCGATCCGGTCACCGATACGCCGGAAAGAGTTCCGAGATGGTAAGTCGCGAAATACAGCATCGGTGTCGCCACCATCCCGATGTCGATCACGTCGACGCCGCTGGCCTGAATGCCGCGCGCGAGCGCGCCGGCGAGTGCAGGACCTGAAAGGCGCCCATCGCGCCCGATGACCACAGCTTTCACGCCGCGATCGCGTGCTTCCGAGCCAATCGCCTGCCCTATCAGCTGCGTCACTTCAGGCGTCAATGCGGTCGCGACGATGCCGCGAATATCGTAGGCCTTGAAGATTTCAGGCGGTACTCGGCGCGCTGCTGCTGTCATGGTGCAATCCTTGAAGTGGGACGTCGGATGATACGGAAAGAGCTGGCATACCGCGAGGCAGGAACCCGATACACGTGTTACCTGCCGGCGTTGCGAAAGAAGTCGAGAATCCGCCGCGGCAGCCAGAGCAGGTTGCCCGGGAAAGGACCCGACACGAAGCCCACGTGACCCCCACCTTTGGGAAAATCGAGCTCGACTGCCGATGAAACTTCGGTCGGACGAGGCAAGGCCGCCTCCGGCAGAAACGGATCGTTGCGGGCGTTCACCAGGAGCGTAGGAACCATGATGAAACGCAAGTGCGGCTTGGCACTGGCCCGCGTCCAGTAATCGTCGGTATCTGTAAAGCCATGGAGCGGCGCCGTGACGACATTGTCGAACGCGCGCAGCGTTCGTGCATTGCGCACGAGCGCCGCATCGTAAATGCCCGGATGCTGAGCGAGCTTCGCGAGCGATTTTCGCCTGAGGCTCGAAAGAAACGCGCGCGTATAGACGAGGTTGAACCCGTGCCCGAGTGCGTCGCCTGCGGCCATCAGGTCCACGGGCGCTGAGATCGCCGCGGCACCCGACACCACGCCTGCGGCAGCTTCGCGCTGCTCACCGAGCCACTTGAGCAGCGCGTTGCCGCCCAGCGAAACACCGACCGCGTATAGCTCGCCGTTATGCTGCCCATGCAGGCGCCGCAGGATCCAGTCGATCTCGGCACTGTCGCCCGAATGGTAAGCGCGCGGCAGGCGGTTCGGCTCGCCACTGCAGCCGCGAAAGTGCACGACGGCCCCCGCATAACCGGCCTTGGCGACCTCGTGCATCAGCGCGTGCGCGTAGTGACTCGCGGAGCGGCCTTCGAGACCGTGAAACAGAACAACGAGCGGTCGCCCTGCCGCCATATCGGCGACCAACCAGTCGACATCCACGAAATCGCTGTCGGGCGTCTCCCAGCGCTCCCGCCGATATGAAACGTGGGGGTATGGCGTGAGCAGCGCCGCATACAGCGTCTGCAGGTGGCCGCCGGGCAGCCATGGCGGCGCGCGGTAAGGCGTCATGCGCGAATAAAAAACGGGCTCATGCGAGCCCGTTTTCGAAGTGCGACGACAAGTTCAGTGCGCGTAGGAAGGATCCTTCCGATCGAGCTTCCGCAGCATGGCAGGCCATTCGAGAACTCCGAAGCGCCGGCGCGTGCCCGGCAGCATCTGCTGGTTGCCGTAGCGCACCACTTCATCCGGTGGCAACTGAAGCTCGGTGTTGCACGACATCGCCATCACCTGCAGCTGGCATGCGCGCTCGAGCCGGAACATGTTGTTGAAGCACTCCGGGATGCTTGGCGCGACGGTGAGGAGCCCGTGGTTCCGAAGCACCATCGCTTCGCGATTTCCCAGAGTGGCGACCAGGCGCTCACGCTCGTCGAGACGCAGCGCGGGCCCTTCGTAGTCGTGATACGCGATGTCGAGGAAACGAAGCGACGACTGCGCGATCGGCAGAATGCCGCACTTCATCGCCGACACCGACATGCCGGCAAGTGTATGCGTGTGGATGATGCAGTCGACGTCGTGGCGAGCGGCGTGGACCGCACTGTGGATGACATAGCCCGCCTCGTTGATGTCGTATTCGGTCGGATTGAAGAGTACGTTGCCGTCGACGTCGATCCTGATCATCGACGATGCCGTCATCTCTTCGTAGAGCATGCCGTACGGATTGATCAGGAACTCGTTCTCGGTACCTGGAACGCGCGCCGATATGTGGTTCGCAACCATCTCGACCATCCCGTATTCCGCCATGAGGCGATAACACGCCGCGAGATTGACGCGCACATCCCATTCGGCGGGGCTGACCTGCTCGCGGACGGGTTTGTTCAGGTTAAGGGCGGGAGCGTTCATGAGGTTCCTCCAGGATTCGAAACGAGACGGCGGCCAGCGTATTTTAAGCGCTGCGCTGACGCTTCGCACCCGTACGTCCGGATTGTGGCTCTACCCGTAGCGTCAATGCCTTGTTTGATCGTTGTTTGTTTTGCCAGCGCGACGCGATGGAGGTGATTCGTCGAGCCTCATGTGCCGCAAAGCGCGTCATTGCACCGGGAAACCCGCGTAGCGAGCGGGCAG
>JBKJPI010000673.1:0-3923 GCA_046595235.1 Burkholderiales bacterium
CCTACGCGCCCAAAGGCAGGAGGCGTCTGCCGCTCATCACCCCGCGTTCGCGTCGCTTTGAAGTCTCAGCCCCGCCGGAACCAGCAACCGGTCCAGCGCATCGAAGGTCCATTGCACCGCCAGCGCCAGTACGGCCGAGGGCACGGCGCCCGCAAGCAGCAGCGCACTGTCATTGACCGCGAGACCGGCGACGATGCGCTCTCCGTAACCGCCTGCCCCGATGAAAGCTGCAATGGTCGCTGTGCCGACGGCGATCACTGCCGATGTTTTGGCACCCGCGAGAATACTGCGGCTCGCGAGCGGCAGCTCGATACGCCAGAGGCGCGCCACGCGCGGCAAGCCGAGTGCGTGTGCGGACTCGCGGAGCGGCGCCGCAATATCGGTGAGGCCTGTTGCCGTGTTGCGAACGATCGGCAGGAGGGCATACAGAAAAAGCGCGACAATTGCGGGGCCGCTACCGATGGTCCCGGTCAGCGTAATGAGAAAGGCTAACAATGCGAGCGCCGGAACCGTCTGGAGCAGACCGACGCCTGCCATGATCCACCGCGAGGCGCGGCGGGAATGCGCTGCCCAGACACCCAGCGGCACCCCGGCGGCGATTGCCGGAAGGAGTGAAGCCACCACGAGACCGATGTGTTCGGCGGTGAGGCGGCCGAGATCCGGCGCCATCAGGACCGTCCAGAACGAGCGCGATCCCGGCGCAACCGGAGCCCGAGGGGCTGCGCTCTCTTCCGAGGACAGGAAGGTGGCTGCGACGTCCGGAAAAGCACGCCCGCCGATTTCTGCTTCCGCGTTCATGCGCGCCATGGCCGTGGCATTGATGCGCTTTTCAAGGGCCTGGAGAGAAGTCCAGCTGCGCGGGAAGCGCTGCGGGAAATCCAGCCGGTACAGGACAACCGCGTCGTACGGCGGAAAAAACTTCCGGTCGTCCTTCAGCTGGCGAACGCTGTAGCGCGTTATTTTGGCGTCGGTCGAGTACACGTCCATCACGTCCACCTGGCCGCCATTCAACGCCTCGTAGGCAATGCCGTGGTCAAGCCCGCGCGGCGCCTGCGGCAGGCCGTACGCCGCCTTCAAGGCGACCCATCCATCCTTTCGGTTGAGAAATTCCTGCGACAGCCCGAGCTTCAACTGATCGTGCCTTGCGAGCTCCGAGATACGGCTTATGCCGAGCGCTGCCGCGCGTTTTTCCTGCATCGCGATTGCGTAGGTGTTGCTGAACCCGAATGGAATCGCAACGCCGAGACCGTGTGACTTCAATTCGCGCCTGAGGTCGTCGAGATCAGCGGCCTGCGTGCGGTTCAACAGCTCGAAAGCGAGGGTGCCCGTGTATTCTGCATAGACATCGATGCTGCCGCTCTTCAGCGCTGAAAACACGATCGCGGTATTACCCAGCCCCTGGCGGTGCACCACGGGCGCTTCGTTGGCGGCGCGGGCCGTCTGAGTAAGAATTTCACCCAGGATATAAGACTCGGTGAAGCGCTTCGATCCAACGTTGATCGTCTCCGCGTTCCCAATTGCCGGGATGAGACACAGCAGGAGGACGAGGCGGAAGATCACGGGGTCTCCGCCCGCAGGGGTGCGCGCTGAGCGCGCACGAACTCGGTGACATAGGTATTGGCCGGGCGCTGCAACAGATCTTCAGCCGTCCCCCGCTGGATCACGTGCCCATCCCGCATCATGACGATCTCGTCGGCGAAGTACGCAGCTTCTCCCATGTCATGGGTCACCATGATTACCGTCTTTCCGAGGCGTTCGAAGATCGACTTGAGCTCGCCCTGGAGCTCATAGCGAGTGACGGGGTCGAGCGCACCCAGCGGCTCGTCGAGGAGGAGCAGCGGGGGATCCAGCATGAGCGCGCGCATCAGACCTACCCGCTGCCGTTGTCCACCAGACAGCTGCTGCGGATATCGGCCAAGCGCATCTCCCGGGATCGACACGAGCAACGAAAGCTCGCGGACCCGTTCATCGATTACGTCCGTCGCCTGCCCAAGGTGCCTTGCGACAAGAGTTACGTTGTCGCGCACGGTCAGGTGCGGGAAGAGGCCGCCATCCTGAATGACATAACCGGTCGCGTGCCGCAAACGCTCGAGGCTCTCCGATGAGAGCGCAGCACCTTCAATCAACACGCGCCCGGTGTCGGGGCGTACGAGGCCGACGATCATGCGCAGCAGCGTCGATTTTCCGCAGCCGCTCGGTCCGATCAGCACAACCGTCTGGGCGGCGCGAAATTCAAGAGTGGCGGGATACAGCGCCACACGGGTGCCGTAAGCCTTCGAAACGTTCTCGAGCGCGACCAACCTTCAGCCGCCCGGCGCGGGCGCGCGCGTGAGATATTCGGTCGCTGCGTCTTCGACAGTCATGAATATGGCGTCGGACTCTTTCAAACGTCGGATGAGCTTCTCAAGGATCATCATGCGGTGGCCGCGACCGATGACGAACGGGTGAAACGTATACGTGATGACGCCCCAGTCGAGATTCTCGTTGAGATACGCGAAATCGTCGACCCAGTTCTCAAGCACCTTATTCGCATTCATGTTTCCAGGCGATATCACCGTCGGCGTGCGGATGAACTCGAAGTGGGGAAAGTCATCGAGCGTCCAGCTGATCGGCATCTCCACGAGCGCCGTCTCGGGCCCGAACACCGCCGGCTGCTCGAGGGAAATGACATCGCCCTTGCGCACGCGATACGGCGTGTAATCGTCGCCCATCATGCTGCTGTCGTAGATGAAGCCGTGAGCGAGCAGAAGGTCGACCGAATGCGCGCTCAGGTCCCACGAGGGTGAGCGGTAACCACGCGGTGCCCGGCCCGTGAGCGCACGGATCGCCTCGCTCGCGCGCACGAGCTCTTCCTCTTCCTCATTACGCGAGAGCGTCGCCGGCGGCCGGTGGGTCCAGCCGTGGTGCCCGATCTCGTGTCCCGCGTCCGCCACGCGGCGTGAAGCATCGGGGTAAGTCTCCAGCGTGTGCCCAGGTATGTACCAGGTCGCTGGGATCTCGTAGCGCTGGAGAAGCTCGAGGATCCGGGGCACGCCGACGTGAGGACCGAACTCACCGCGCGAGATCGGGCCCGGTGAAGTCATCCCGCGCGCGATCCAACCAGAGATGGCATCGAAGTCGAAGGTAAGGCAGACGATCGAACGACGCAATGGCGCTGCTTTCACACCTTCACTCAGCCTTGATCCCTGCAGTCTTGATGATCTTCCCGAACTTGCCGACGTTCTCGCGCATGAGCGCCGCGAGCTCCGCAGGCGTGCTTGTCGCCGGTTCCGACCCCGACTTGAGCAAACGCTCGCGCGTCTCTCCCGCCGACACGGCTTTGACGACCGCTTCGTTGAGCCGCGCGACGATCTCGCCGGGCATTCCGCCTGGCCCCATCAGCGCGTACCACGAAGAAACCTCGTATCCCGGCAGTGCCACTTCGCCGATTGTCGGCACGTCCGGAAGTAGCGGGCTTCTTTTCGCAGCGGTAACGCCCAGCGCGCGCACTCTGCGGCTTGTGATGTGCGGAAGCGCCCCGGCCATGACGCCAAAATACATATCCACCTGCCCTGCCATCAGGTCCACGTAAGCAGGCGTGCTGCCTTTGTAGGGAATGTGCGCGATGTCCACTCTCGCCATGGCTTTGAAGAGCTCGGCGGAGAGATGCGGCGTCGCACCCGGCCCGGACGAGGCGTAGTTGAGCTTACCCGGAACTTTGCGGGCGAGTGCGATCAGCTCCCTCACACCATGCGCCGGCACCGATGGATGCACGACGAGCACGAGGCCGAAGGTACTGATGAGCGAGATCGGAGAGAAATCCCGCAGCACATCGAAGGTCGCCTTCGGGCGAAGGCTCGGAACGGTCGTCAGCGACCCACCGGCCAACAGGAGTGTGTAACCGTCGGGGGGGGACCTTGCGATGAACTCCCAGCCGACGTAGC
>JBKJPI010000097.1:0-4682 GCA_046595235.1 Burkholderiales bacterium
CGAGCAGCCCCGGCTCGACTTCGAACTTGTGGCTATCGAATGCGGTATCGCGGATGCGCGAAGCCATCGCCTCGTTGCGCCACATCGTGCTGCGCGCGGGCAACGCTGCCGTCAGCGCCTCGACGCCGAGCCGTGCGTCTGCACGCAAGTGATGGCGCGCCGTCTCCTGCCCCTGCCGCAGCGCGCGCGGGTCGATGTCGATCTGAAGTGTCTTCGCCTTCTTGTACAGCTGACCGCCGCCCCCTGCGTGGAACGCGAGCGAAGCGCCGACAGCAATCACCAGGTCAGCTTCCGCAACGAGCTCTAGACCGACTTCGGTCGAGAAGCTGCCGGTGATGCCGATCGCGTAGAGATCCTCGTGAAAGAGGCCCCGTGCAGGCAACGTCGTCGTCAATATTCCACCGACCTTGGCGGCCAGCGCGCGGCAAGCCGGGCCCGCCTTAGCTTCAACGGCACCAAGGCCCGCGAAGACAACGATGCGTTCGGCGCCTTTGACCAGCTCCGCGGCGCGTTTGACGTCATCCGGATGCGGAGGAATCGGCGAGGGCTTCGGCAGCAACTCGTGCGAAGGCGTCGGCAATTTCTCAGCGCCTTCCCACGGGCGATCCTGCAGATCGAACGGAATGCCGACGACGACCGGGCGTCGCTCGCGGCGCGCCTGCACGAATGCATCGCGAATCCCGATCGGCATGCGCTCGGGCAGGTGAAGGGAGTGATAGGCGGCGCCCGTCGCCTTGATGATCGGCGCCTGATCGATCCCCTGGTTGTACCAACCCATCTTGAGCGGCGCCTCCCCGGCGAAGACGACGAGCGGCAGAGACGCGCGCACCGCCGCGGGGAGTGCCGTGATCAGTTGTGTGATGCCCGGCCCGCACGTGACCGTCGCAACGCCCACATCCGAAGTCTTGCGTGCGTAAGCCATCGCGGCCGCGACTGCGCAGTGCTCATGCCGCACGTAGATCATGCGACATCCCTGCTCGGCCATACGGGCCGCCCAGTTCATGTTCGCATCGCCCATGAGCGTGAAGCAGTTCTTCACGCCTTCCTGCATGAAGGTTTTCGCGAGAACGTCGTAGACGCGGTTTTTGGTTTCGGTGGTCATGTTTGACTGTTCCGTGACGGAGTGATTGGCTCAAGTATAGCGAATCGCCGGCGCGGGTCGTGCCGCTGGCGGCAGCGAACTACTTCTTCGGCAGGCTCACTTCAAGGTAAGAAGCCCCGCGCGAATTCCACAGGTTAATGGCAAAGGTGATTCGGTCGTGCGCGGCGCGCTGCGAAAGCCTGCGTTGCCGCTACTACGCAAGAAGTATTACCATGTCGCATGTAGTAATACAGGAGAGCAGCATGGCCACCACTGTCACGACTAAAGGTCAGGTAACGATTCCGAAAAGCGTTCGGGAACATCTCGACATCAGGCCGGGCTCCAGCGTTGAGTTCGAGGCGGCGCCTGATGGACGTGTCTTTATCGTGAACAAGGGCGCGCGCCGCAAGACTGCCAGCCGTTCGCCGAGTCGCTTCGGCGCAATCCGCGGCACGGCAACCGCCCGCTTGTCGACTCGACAGATCATGGCGCTCACGCGTCGTGAGGACTGATGCTGCTCGTCGACACCAACGTTGTTCTCGACGTTGTAACGAACGACCCGAGGTGGGCCGCGTGGTCCCAGTCCCAGCTCGATGCCGCAGCGCTCACGCAGGTGGTCGCGATCAACGACGTGATCTATGCAGAGCTGTCGCTAGCGTTCGAGCGCATCGAGGAGCTGGACGCGATGATCGCGAAGGCAGGGTTACGTCATGAGCTCATCCCGCGCGAGTCATTGTTTCTCGCTGCCAAAGTGTTTTTCAGCTACCGCCGCAAGGGGGGAACGAAGAGCGGCGTCCTGCCGGATTTCTTCATCGGCGCACACGCAGCGGTGCTAGACATACCGCTGCTCACGCGAGACAAGGCCCGCTACGAAACGTACTTTCCAAACGTGCAGTTGATTGCGCCTCACGAACGATGACGAACCTCAACCGCTGCTACAACATCTTCGATCTGCGTGACGTTGCGAAGCGTCGGCTACCCAAAGGCGTCTTCGAGTAGCTACTCGACAGTCACCGTTCGTCCAAACAGCTCCATGAACGAGACGACAGGCACATGGAGCTTGCCGTCGATATTTTGCGTTGCGACAGGCAGCATGCGGCGATCGATGCGGGGGTCGTCGGCAGCGACCGTGCTCTTCAGACCGGTGGTATCGCCGGCGTGGATGGTGCCGCCGACACGGAGGAAGCGCTCGCCTGGCTTGATGTTCACCGACACCTTGTTATGAATCACGGTCTTAACGGAGACGAGGTCTGAAGGCGCACGGTTGTACGCGTATACGTCGTAGACCCTGAAGTCCTTTGCACCATAAATTCGCGTGAGATCGTCCAGCGCTACGTAGAGTGCGTTGTTCCGCATCACCGGCGGACTCGCCAGCTCGACTTTAGAAGCGGCCCCACCGGCGAGCGTCACGGTGGCGGTGCGCCGTCCCGCCGCAACGCGCGCAGCCTGCACTTCGCGCGCCGGCGCTTTGTCGAGCACGCGCTCGAAGAAGTCGAACGTCTGCTGATATGTAGACGCCGGACCGTAGGAGTGGTGTCCATTTTCGATGCTCACCAGCGTCAGTTGACGCATGACGCCCTTCACCTCCCGCTCGTACCAGGGCTGACAGGAATTCTTTGCATCACCCGCATAGAAAACCGTAACGTCCGCGGTGAAGCAGGACATCAGCGTCGGCATATCAAGAGTTGCGCCTTTGAGGTTCACCGCGAATGGTTTGCTGCCGCCGGGCGCCGTCGGCGCCATTGCCTTGAACAAATGTCCGTGCCTGAGCGCGAAATTCATGGCACCTGCGCCGCCCGCTGAATTTCCGAAAATGAACATGCGTTCGGGGTCGATGCTATAGCGCTGCCTTACGACGTTCAGCGTGTGCAGCATGGCTTGTTCGCCCGGACCGCTGCCCCACACCGGATTGCGCGTCCAGCCGTTTGGCGAAAGCACGATGTAGTTGTAGTGATCGGCAAAGTCCTCGAACGAGTTGAGACCGGCAATCGGCGAAGGCTGGTTCTTGAGATGATCGTTTGGCCGCTCGAACGGCGCGTTCTCGTTACCGGTGCCCCCGTGCAGCATGAACGTGAACTTGCTGGGCACCTTCGGGTCGTGTTTTTTCGGCACGTAGAGCCGGTACGGCAGTACGCGATCCACAGACAGCTGACTGCTCACATCGCGGCCATTGCCATCCACCTTCCCGCTGAACGCTGTGATGTCGCCCATATAGTAGGCATGCCACAGATTGCCCGTGGCTATGGCGCCGCTCAACAGACCATTCATCGTCTTCACGCGGTCTGGCGTGATCGGCGTGTTCGGATGCACACCCTTGTACTGCGGGTTGAAGAGATCGTCTTTCGTATCCCCCGGACTGACATGGCTGACTGCGAGATACCCGCTCTGTGCCCTGTCGTCGGTGATGGTCTTGCCCAGCGAGCGCATGAAGCTCGCCACGGGAACGTAGATGCGGCCATCACGCTGCAACGGTGCCGCGTCCAGCGTAACGGCCGCGGGTGGATGCGACGCCGTCACCGGAGAGGCGTCGATCGCATTGCGGTCTGACACCGTGGCATGAACGGACGAAGACACGGTTGCCGACGTACTCGCAAGGGCATAGCGTCCCTGCCAGTCCAGCCTGGTGTATTCAAGACGCGGTGCGCGCGAACCGGAGCCGGCGGCGACGCGCTTAAGGAAAAAGTGGTGCTGCACCGTGAAGCCGCGCGTGCCGGGATCGACGGTGTAGCTGAGATAGGGCGCGTAGATCTTGCGCAGATCGGCGAGTGCCACCATCAACACGCCGTCATTTACAAAAGGCTTGTGGTCAAGCTCGTAGCGAACGATCGCCTCGGCGTTGTTGTAGCGCAATGAGGGATCGAAGGGATAGAACGTGTCGAAGAATGCCGTCTGCGCATGCCGCGCCGAGGCGTTGAAGAGCACCGAATTCTTGTCATACGAGTAATCAAGATAACCCGTGATGGGCCTGCTGCTTCCCTCGAGTGCAGTGGGCGTTTTCGCGCAGCTGGCGACAACCAGTGCGGCGCAAGCGCCCAGCAGTGCCTGTCGGATAAGACGGACAAACGATAAATGCTTCGACGGTGGGTGCATGCGCCTCATCTATATTTCCTTTAACAACGAATTTCAGAAAAAGCGATCCACCGCGGAAACGACATGAACGAAGGCGTATCAGCTACCTCGGGCCACACTGCACCTTGCATTGTTTCGTGAGCCACGGGTCGTGCCTGCCACAGAGGTACACTGGAAGTCGAACCGTCCACACCGAAAGATACTCATGAAAATCACTCGCGTCGAACCCATCCTCGTGCGCACGCCGCTCAAGCTCGACGATGCGCAGCCTCAGGCGGGCGGGCAACCGAAAAATGACGTGCACACCGTGCTCGTCAAAGTGGAAACCGATGAGGGCCTCGTAGGCTGGGGCGAGGCATTCTCCAACGCAGGCTGGCAATCGACCTGCACTGCGATCACGCAGATCATCGCGCCGCGCGTGGTGGGCCGCGATCCGTCGCAGATCGCACAGATCCAGGCCGACCTCCATCGCGGCCTCTACAACACCGGCCGCAGCGGGCCGACGGTGTTCGCGATCTCCGGCCTGGACATC
>JBKJPI010000245.1:0-4514 GCA_046595235.1 Burkholderiales bacterium
GCAAGCTCGAAGAGGAAACGGCCGCGATCGGCCGCGAGTATGGGGTGCGCCTCATCGGCCCCAACACCAACGGCATGTTCAGCGCGCGCTATGCCTGCAACGCGATCGGCTGGTTCGATCTTCCGCGCGGCCCGCTGGCGGTGCTGTCGAACTCCGCCAACGTTGCACTCTCGCTGGTGGCTGAGGCGCAGATCCATCGCTATATCGGCTACAGCACCATGCTCTCCGTCGGCAATCAGGCGGATCTGCAGTTTCACGAGTACCTCGAATGTCTCGGCGCGGACCCCGGCACGAAAGCGATCATTTCTTATGTCGAAGGTTTCAAGAACGGGCAGGCTTATCTTGCTGCTGCACGCAAGGTGTCGCAGACGAAGCCCATCGTGATGTACAAGGCGGGACGCACCGCAGAGGGTAAAGGCGCGGCAAAATCGCACAGCGGCTCGCTTGCCGGAGATTACGTCGTTGCGAGCGGCGTGCTGCGGCAGGCCGGCGTCGTGCTCGTCACCGAATCGAACCATCTCTATGCGGTGGGTGAGGCGCTCGCAATCCTGCCGCCGCTGCCGACACGGCGCGTTGCGGTACTGTCGGAGGGCGGCGGTCCGATCACGATGGCGGCTGAAGCGCTGGCCGAGCGCGGCATGGTGCTGGCGCAGCTCACCGCCGAGACCCAGAAGAAGTTGAAAGCGATCGTGCCCAACGCCACAGCGCTCTCCAATCCGGTGGACGCGGGCGGAGGCACCGATCCGCGGGCGGAGTACTACGGCCTGTGCGCTCGCGCGATCCTCGAGGATCCGAACGTCGATGCGCTCCTCTTCGTAGGTTATTTCGGCGGCTACACGCAGCGCTACGGTGACTCCGTCGCCGAAACCGAGAACCGCGTTTGTCTGGAAGTTGCCGCGATGATGAAGGAGCTTGGGAAGCCCATCGTTGTGCAGACGCACTATGCACGCTTCCGTACCGCGGCACTCGACATCCTTCGAAAAGCCGGCGTTCCGTTCCACCGTGAAATCGAAGTCGCCGTGCAGTGCCTGGTCTCGCTCGCCGATTACACCGCTGCGAAGCGCAGGCTCGTGAACAGCGCACCCGCGGCTGACGTGACGAGCCAACCAGCAGCGGCAGATATCGTCGGCCGCGCGCGCGCGGCCGGCCGCACGAGCCTGCTCGAGACCGAGGCCCGTGAGCTCCTCGCCTGTTACGGCGTGAAGGTCCCGGCCGCTGTGCTCGCACGCACGGCCGACGACGCGGCGCACGTCGTATCGAAGATGGGCGATGGCCCGCTCGCGTTGAAAGTGGTATCGAAGGACGTCCTGCACAAGTCGGATGCGGGTGGAGTCAGATTGAATGTATCGGGCATCGATGCGGTCAAACGCGCCATCGATGACATCACCGCAAGTGTTATCAGGCATCATCCGGGCGCGAAGGTGAGCGGTGTGCTGGTAACGCCGATGGCCGAAAAAGGGGTCGAAGTGATTGTCGGCGTCACGCGGGATCCGCAATTCGGCCCGGTACTGATGTTCGGCCTCGGCGGCGTATTCGTCGAGGTGATCCGCGACGTGGTGTTCCGCGCGCTGCCGGTCTCAGAAGCGGACGTGGAGGAGATGCTGGGAGAGCTGCGCTACAAGGCAATGCTCGAGGGCACGCGCGGACTGCCCGTGGTGGACAAGCGCGCGCTGCGTGACCTCATGCTGACAGTCAGTGCCGTCGCAGCCGCGCATCCGGACATCGTCGAGATCGATTTGAATCCGGTCATCGCGCACGGCTCCGGGTATACGATCGCTGACGCACGCATGATTCTCGCCGGCGCATAAGCGTCACGCGAGGCGTTCCGCACTCTCCTCGAAAGATCAGGTGCTGCTTGCTGAAAAGCGCACCGTGACCGCGCGCGCGCGGTAATCCGTGACGACGTTGACGAGCGCAGGCTGACCCGCGTCTACCGCGCGCTGAGCGCGCTCGAGCGCAGGCCGTATGTCCTCGGGCTTCTCCACGAACTCGCCGTGGCAGCCGAGCGCCTTCGCAACATCGTGATAGCGTGTGTAGCCCAGCTCCCGCCCGGGTTTCTCGCGCTTCGGGTCGCCGGTCCAGCCCCCGTTGAGGCTCACCACGACCAGCACCGGAATCTTGTGGCGCACCGCCGTGTCGAGCTCCAGACCGTTCATGCCGAGCGAGCCGTCACCGTGCAACACCACCACCTGCGCATCCGGCTTCGCCACCTTGGCGCCGATGCCGAAAGGTAAGCCCACGCCCATCGTTCCGAATACGCCCGAATTGAGCCGGTGTCCGGCAACGTGGGTCGGGATCGTCTGGCGGCCGTAATTCAGTATCTCCTGCCCGTCCACGCAGAGGATCGCGTCGCGCCTGATGAAGTCCCGAATCTCCTTGCACAGGCGCAGCGGGTGTATCGGCACCTGATCGTTGGCGAGCTCCTTCTCCTGTGCGGCGGCCTTTTCCGAATTGTTCTTCTGCAGGCGCTCGCGCCAATCTGCGTACGAGGCAGGGCGGATGCGGTCGGATGCTGCTGCGAGGAGCTGCGTGAGCACGGCGCGCGCATCGCCCACCAGCGGCACATCGACGCGCTGCGTCGCGGCCATTTCCGTGGGATCGACCTCGATGCGGATCACTTTGGCGTCGGCGTGGAAGCGTGGCGAGCGCAGATGACCGAACACATAGTTGAAGCGCGTGCCTACGACGAGCACTACGTCCGCTTCCTTGAGCGCGCCCGATCGCGCGTTCGGATACGACAGCTCATGGTCTTCCGGAATGATGCCGCGCCCCTGCGGCGTCGTGTAGAGCGGCATGCCGGTGGTTTCGACCCACTTGCGAAGCTCGGGCGCAGCGCTCGACCACAACACGCCGCTGCCGGAGATGACTACGGGCCGCTTGGCGGCACTCAATAGCGCAATCGCGGATTCCACCGCTGCAGAATCGGCGAGCGGGCGCGTGCGGGCAGGACTGTCCGCGCGCGGCCACACCACTGTGGACTCGTCGATCGAATTGAACAGCACGTCGCCCGGCAGATCGAGGTATACGGGGCCTGGCTTTCCCGACCACGCGGTGCGGAACGCGAGGTCGATGAGCTCGGGGATGCGGCGCGTTTCATATGCGCGCTCGGCCCACTTGGTGATCGGCCGCATGATGGCGACCTGGTCGATCTCCTGGAAAGCGCCAGTGCCCCACTCGTTCCACGGACTCGAGCCGCCAAGGGCTACCACCGGTGCGCAGTCGACGAGCGCGTGCGCGATTCCCGTGCCCAGATTGATCGTGCCGGGTCCCGAGCACGCCATGCACACGCCGGCTTTATTGGTGAGGCGCGCATACGCGTTCGCCATCATGGCCGCGGCCTGCTCGTGACGCACGTCGATGCCGCGCATGTTCAGGTCGAGACACGCTTTCTCGGCGCCCAGCATGGGCGCGCCCATTACGAAGAAGAAAGTATCGACGCCCTGACGTGCGAGCGCTTGAGCGACGAGCTGAGATCCGGTGATTGCCATGGCGCCTGAATTCCTGTTGAGGACGTGATGTGATTCGAGTTTACACGCGGCGGCTGCCCTGCCGTCCCGCCGAGGGCGACGTTCGAGCCACGCAAATCGTCGGCGAACTCGTGCATGAATACGATCGGTGTGCCCCTGCCGCTTTCCTCGTAGTACAGGCGCACACCGCCTGAAGTGACGTAAGGCATTGGATCGCTCCTCTTCGAAATCCGTCACACGATAACCGCACGGCGCACGCGCCTTACCTGCGGCCGTGGTGGAACAGGCTCTAGGCGTCTGCGCAACGCTTAGCGCAATCACAATTCCCAGCCTCATTGAACCCGCAGCGCCTTCGGCACTGTAGCGCGCGCGAGCTTCGAAGCGTTGTCCAGGCGGTCGAGCGACCAAGCGAGCTCGATCAAATCGCGAGTGTGATCTTCCGAAAGCGTCCCCGCAGCGAGTTCGCGAACCTTGTGCTCGATATCGGCGTCGCTCATCGGCCGCGCGAGCGAGCCGATTGCATGCGGCACGTGGCGTTCGAGCGCACGGCCATCGCTCAACGTCAGGCGCACGTGCGCCTCGGCTGGATCGAGCGTGGCATCAGGCGTCGCCACGACCTTATGTCTCAGCTCAACGACTTCCGGATCGCGCACGCATTCATCCAGAAATTCCGGAACGCCGGCCTTGCCGCGGATCAGCGCAACGGCCACCGCGTGGTGGACGCTCAGCTTCCCTTCGAGGCTCGTCGTCGGCGTGGGCTTGCCGGCGAGCTCGAGCGCAAGAGGATGCATGCGGACATCGATGCGTTGAACGTGGTGTGACGTGATCGCGTGCGCGTCGCGCAGCTGCAGGCAGCCGTCGATCGCCGCGTGCAGCACGATTCCGCAAGGGTAGGGCTTGTAAGCGTTCCAGCTCAGTTCCCAGGTCTCGCCAAGCTTGTCCGTGATCTCGGAGAGCTTCGCGTGGTGGCCGAGAACGGCTGCGAAGCCGCGCGGCGCTTCGAGCGCGTGCTCGGAGCTCGTGAAATCGCGTTCTGCGATCAACGCC
>JBKJPI010000273.1:0-4307 GCA_046595235.1 Burkholderiales bacterium
AGCATGACCAAGACCAAGATGGTTCACGTGCCGTTCAAAGGTTCAGGCCTCGCATTGATCGGCCTCATCGGCGGCCAGGTCGACGTGCTCATCATGGCGGTGCCCGCTGCGGAGGCGCAGGTGAAAGCCGGCCGCGCTCGCGCGCTCGCAGTGATTTCGGAGAAACGTGCGAGCCCTCTTCCCAACGTGCCGACATCGAAGGAGGCGGGCTTCGAAAATTTTGTAGTCGACATCTGGTACGGAATTCTTGCGCCGACGGGTACCCCGCCTGCGATCATCAATCGCCTCAACAGCGAGATCAACAAAGCGCTCGGCACACCGGATTTGAAGGAGCGTCTGCTGCAGGCGGGAATCCAGCCGCTCGGAAACACGCCCGAGCAGTTCGGGAGCTTCATCAAGAGTGAAGCGACGCGCTACTCGAAAGTCATCAAGGACGCCGGGATCCAGCCGCAATGACCGTCGCACCTCGCTTCGCTCGGGGGGCTTCCGACTTGCGGCGGCCCGGTGAACGGCTCAGAGGGACACCCATGGTTTCCCTCCGAGACCTGGCCGCGGCACCTCGCTTCGCTCGGCAGTCTTGCGACACGCCGCGACCCGGTACACGCCTCAGAGGGACACCCATGGTTTCCCTCCGAGACCTCCTTTCCTTTGGCTTGGCGGGGTTGATCGCAGCGGTAGCGGCTCCTGCGGCCGCCGCCGATGCGGCTTACCCATCACGTCCGGTGCGCATGATCATCCCGTTCGCGCCGGGCGGCCCCACCGATGTCATCGCCCGGGTGATTGCGCAGAAGCTGAGTGAAGCGTGGGGACACCAGGTCGTCGTGGACAATCGCGCCGGCGCGGGCGGAAACATCGGTATGGGTATCGCGACGCAGGCGCCTGCCGATGGTTACACGATCCTCGTGGTGAGCTCGAGCTTCGTCGTGAACCCGTCGCTTTACGCAAAGATTCCTTACGATCCGTACAAGAGCTTTATACCCGTCACCAACGCTGCCGCATCTCCGAATGTCTTCACGGTGCATCCATCCGTGCCTGCGAAGACCATGCAGGATCTGGTGGCGCTCACGAAGAAGAATCCAGGGAAGTTCAGCTCGGCAACGCCGGGCGTAGGCACCACGCCGGACCTCGGCGTCGAGCTTCTGAAAATGTTCACGCAAGCTGACATCGTAAAAGTCGCTTACGGCGGCGCCGGGCCGGCCGTCGCAGCAGTCGTGGGTAACCAGGTGCAGATGGGGTCGACTGCGCTGCCGCCGACGACGCCGCACATTCAGGCGGGGCGTCTGCGTGCGCTCGCCGTCACGGGCGCGAAGCGCTCGTCCGCGCTGCCCGATGTACCTTCGATCATCGAGGCCGGGTTCAAGGGCCAGGAAGCCGACACGCTGCAAGGTGTGCTGCTGCCGGCAGGCACCCCGAAGGCCATCGTGAACAAGGTTCACGCCGACATCGCGCGCGTACTTCAGCTTCCGGATGCCAGGGAGCGCATCACGGGCCTTGGCTTCGACATCATCGCGAGCAGCCCGGACGAATTCGCGGCGCAGATCAAAGTCGAAATCGCGAAGTGGGGGAAAGTCATCAAGGCTTCGGGTGTGAAGGCCGATTAAAGGCTATTCACCGCAAAGGACGCGTCAGCCTCATGCGTATCGTTGACATCAGGGAAGTGGCGGTGCCGCTCAATTCGAGCATGCGTAACGCCGCTTTCGACTTCAGCGAAATGACGACGTCCATCGTCGCTGTCATTACCGACGTCGTGCGCAGCGGCAAGCCGGTGGTTGGCTACGCCTTCAATTCGACGGGCCGCTACGCGTGCGGCGCACAGATGCGCGCGCGGTTCACACCGCGTGTGCTGAAGGCCGATCCGGCCTCACTCGTGAACGCCGCAGGCGACAACCTCGACCCGGAAAAAATCCTCGCGTGCATGATGCAGCGGGAGAAGCCGGGGGGGCACACCGAGCGTTCGATTGCGATCGGCACCATCGAAGTTGCGTGCTGGGACGCAGTCGCGAAGATTGAAGACAAGCCTTTGCATCGCGTGCTTGCCGAGCGCTATAACGCGGGCGCCATCCAGGACAAGGTGCAGTGCTACGTCGGCGGCGGCTGGTACCACGCCGGCAAGGGTGTGAAGCATCTTCAGGACGAGATCCGAAAAAGGCTCGACGACGGCTACACCACGATGAAGATAAAGGTCGGCGGCGCGACGATACCGGAGGATATCGAGCGCATTGAAGCGGCGCTCGAAGTCATCGGCGAAGGGAAGCAACTTGCTGTCGACGCGAACGGCGCGTTCAGGCGCGACCGCGCGCTTGCTTACGCATGGGCGCTCGCGCCGTTCAACCTGCGCTGGTTCGAAGAGCCGACCGATCCGCTCGATTTCGCAACGCTTGCTGAAGTCACGCGCGACTATGAAGCGCCGATCGGTACCGGGGAGAATCTTTTCTCGACGCCCGACATCGAAAATCTGGTGCGCTTCGGAGGCCTGCGTTCAGACCGCGACATCCTGCAGATCGACGTGCCGCAGTCGTACGGAATCGTCCAGTTCTCGCGCACGCTCAAGATGCTCGATACGCACGGCTGGCAACCCGGCTCGGTGTTCCCGCATGGCGGCAACCAGATGACGTTGCACATCGTCGGCGGATTCGGACTCGGCGGGTGTGAAGCCTATCCGGATGTGTTCGGAGCGTTCGCGGGCTTCGCCGATGACGCAAAGGTCGACAATGGCTGGTTGAAACTTCCGGAGCGTCCGGGTATCGGCTTCGAAGCGCAGAACGAGCTTTACGGGCTCATGCGTGCAATCGACTAGAGTGGTGTAGCGGCCGGGGATGTATTCTCCGTCACACCTTCGCGTGCGACTGCGTCACGCGGCGGCTTGCCGGTTTCGAGCGTGCTCTTCAGGCGCATCATGTCTTCATCGAGCTCGCTCTTCGGGTCAGCGCCAAAAAGCTTTGCGACAACGTGCCCGAGCACACCCGCGGGAGGGTTGTAGCTCATTTCGAGGCGCACGCGCGTACCCGCTCCGGCAGGTTCGAAGTCGATCGAGCCGACGTGCTCGACCGAGCTGCCTTCGATCGTGCTCCACTCGATAAGCTCATTCGGCTCGGTTCGCGTCGTGATCGACTCCCATTCAACGATGACACCCGCGGGCCCCGCGACCTTCCAGTGGGAACGCCCATCAGCGAAGGTCTCGACGCTTTTAACGTTTCGCATGAACCGCGGGAAGTTGTCGTAGTTAGCAAGGAACTTGAAAACATCTTCGACCGGCGCATCAACGGTGATTGTTTTCTGAACATCGATGCCTTTGTACCCGCGCATGCCGGCAAGCTTCGCGAGCGGCTTGTTGGTCGCCGAACGTGCGAGCAGCGCGACACCGGTGGCAAGCGCTACGAAACCGGCGAAACGGCTGCGGCGTGCGAGCGCGTACAACGTGAGCGTCGTGCCGGCCGCACTCGAAACGAGCCGGGTGCCCGGGGCCCACGATTCCTGTGCCGTTTCGTCCCGCTCACGGCTGCTGCCGGAGATGTCCGACAGCCCTTCCGCTCTTTCATACACGGTGAGGCCATCAAACACTGCAGTTACGCCTTTGACGCGACTGACGCCGTCGACCAGTCCATCGTGCTCGTGCGCCGGAATCGATCCGCTCAATGTCACTTCGCCGCCTGACACAGTGACTTCAATTGCCGATGGGTGCGCAACGTAATGGCCCATCTTCGAACGCACACGATCGACGAGCACAGAATCGGACGCTGCGCGCTTCGTGATCAGTGAGCGCAAGCGCCCCGTCGTCACTGACCCGCGGTGGACAAGATCGCGCTTGCCGTTTTCCACGAAGGTCCTGACGTTGCTCGAAGCCTTGACCGCCTGATCGCGCACGAAGGCCCTGCGACGGCGGCCTTTTTCAGGATCCAGGAAGAACATGGCGGCACCGCCGAGGGCGGCACCGATAACGATAAGAGGCGGCATGGATCGCTCCTTTGAGGGCGGTTATCCGGGATTCAGAGCAATCGACAGTCCCGTCGCGCTGAACGTCCGAAAGTAAAAACCTACTTTCGGCCGAACGGCAAATTAGAACTCAAGGCTTGGGGCGGCCCGGCGCCTTGAGTGCGGAAAGAGCTACCAAGAATCGAGCCCGGGGAACCGATTCAGATAACGCGGTTTTCACGCAGTGTAGCGATTTCTGCCTCGGACTTACCGAGGAGAGTAATGAGAATCTCTTCGGTGTGCTGTCCCAGCAACGGTGGCGGGGTGTCGTAGCTCAAAGTGGATCTGGAGTATTTGATCGGATTCGCAACGAGGGGGACGAGATCAGCGAGCGG
>JBKJPI010000274.1:0-2635 GCA_046595235.1 Burkholderiales bacterium
GTGGCGGCGCGAGGATGTCGAAGCGTTGCTCAGTGCGGCAGAATTCGAAGTGCTCGCAGCGCATTTCGGGTTAAGCCGCGCGCCGAACTTCGAGCATGCGTACTGGAACCTGCGCATTTCCGAGCCGCTCACGGTGCTCGCTGCGAAGCTGGGACGCGAAGTGGAAGCGTGCGAAGCCGTCCTGGACTCCGCCCGTGCAAAGCTTTTTGCCGCACGCGAACTGCGGGTAAAGCCGGGCCGCGACGACAAGGTTCTCGGAAGCTGGAACGCGCTGATGATCAAAGGCATGGCACGTGCCGGGCGCGTTTTCGCCCGTCCTGACTGGATCAAGTCAGCGCAAGTTGCTGCGGACTTTATTCGCCGGATCTTGTGGCAGGACGGACGTTTGCGAGCCACTTACAAGGACGGGCGTGCGCACCTCAATGCGTACCTCGACGATTACGCGTTCCTCCTCGACGCGCTGCTCGAGCTCATGCAAAGCGGGTTCCGCAACGAAGACCTCGCGTTCGCCGGGGAGCTCGCGGAGGTCCTGCTCGACGCTTTCGAAGATCGGGAGAACGGCGGCTTCTACTTCGTGAGTCACGATCATGAAAAGCTCATCCACCGCTCGAAGACGGCGCACGACAACGCGACGCCGTCCGGTAATGGTGTCGCGGCATGCGCGCTCCAGCGGCTTGCTCACCTTACAGGCGAACCGCGCTACCTTGCCGCTGCGGAGCGCACTGTGAGGCTTTTCTTCGATGCGGTGGTTCACAGTCCCGGCGCGCACGTGAGTATGGTCACAGCGCTCGAAGAAATGCTCGAGCCGCCTCGAATCGTCATCCTGCGCGGGCCCGTGGAAGCAATCGCGGACTGGCAGGCGCGCCTGAATCGGTCGTATCGCCCCGATACGATCGTGGTTGCGCTCGCCGGGGACGTCCCCAATCTCCCCGCCGCGCTCGACAAGCCGGTGGTCCCATCGCCGCACGATGTCAGCGCCTGGGTGTGCCAGGGCGTTACGTGTCTTCCACCGGTTTTCGAGCTCGTCGAGCTCGAGCGGGTGATCGCTCGTTCCCGGCCTCCTGAGCACGCGGCAGCCCACGGAGGTTCGGGTTAGAATGCGCGGGCTTTTTCCACGAGGACATTCATGAAAAACCTACTTTCCGCATGCGCCATTGCGTTCGCCTTGACTGCCGCCGGCACGGCACAGGCGAATGAGAAGCTTCTTCAATCGAGCGGGTGCATGACGTGCCACGGAGTCGACAAAAAAGTCATCGGTCCTTCATACCAGGAAATCGCCGCCAAATACCGCAATGACAAGGGCGCTGAAGCCGCGCTCATCAAGAAGGTGAAGGGCGGCGGCAAAGGCGCATGGGGCGAAATGCCCATGCCGCCGAACCCTCACGTGAAAGACGAGGACATCAAGACGATGGTGCAGTGGATACTCGCGATCAAGTAAGCGACAATCAGCTGCCAATAAAAGGGAGTCGCCGATGAAGCGCAGAACCGTTCTAGCCGCCGCCGTCACTTTCGCCTTCGCAGCCGCGCTCTCGGCCTGCAAGAAGGAAGAGGTGACGACCGTCAAAACCGAAACTTCGAAACCGATAGAAAGCGCTGTGGTGCGTATCGGCAGCGCCTCTCCTCTGACCGGGCCGCAGGCGCACATCGGAATCGACATCCGTAACGGCGTGCAGCTCGCCATCGAGGACGCGAACGCCGCGGGCACCGAAATCGGCGGCCGCAAGATCAAGTTCGAGCTCGTTGCCGAAGACGATGAGGCGAATCCGACCAAAGCGACTACGGTCGCGCAGAAGCTTGTCGATTCGAAAGTCGTCGCGGTGATCGGCCATTTCAACTCGGGCGCATCGATTCCAGCATCCAAGATCTACTCCGACGCCGGAATTCCGCAGATTTCCCCCTCGTCCACGAATCCGAAGTATACCCAGCAGGGTTTCAAGACGACCTTCCGGGTCGTCGCTCACGACGACCAGCAGGGGCCGACGATCGCGCGCTTCGCCGTGGACAACCTCAAGGTAAAGTCGGTTGCCGTCATCGACGACAGCACCGCCTATGGTCAGGGCCTTGCGGACGCGTTCGAGAAGACTGCCAAGGAAGCCGGGGTAAAGATCCTCGCCCGCGAGCACACGACCGACAAGGACACCGACTTCAAGGCTATTCTCACGAAGATCAAGGGCCGCAACCCCGACCTCATCATGTTCGGCGGCATCGATCCTCAGGCGGGTCCGATGGTGAAGCAGATGGCCGAGCTTGGAATCAAGGCCAAATACATCGGTGGCGACGGCATGCAGACGCCGAATTTCATCAAACTGGCCGGGCCTGCATCGGACGGCGTCATGGCGTCCATGCCGGGACTTCCGAAGGAAACAATGCCGGGCGGCGCGCCGTTCCTCGCAAAGTACAAGGCCAAGTTCAACCAGGACGTCGAGCTTTTCGCCCCCATGGGCTACGACGCGGTGATGGTGCTCATCGACTCGATGAAGCGTGCCGGCTCGACCGATCCGTCGAAGTTTCTGCCGGAAGTCGGCAAAACGAATTACATGGGCGTGATTGGGCAGGTTGCCTTTGACGAGAAGGGCGACCTCCGCAATGGGCCGATCACTGTATATGTCGTCAAGGGCGGCAAATGGGAGGCGCT
>JBKJPI010000278.1:0-3158 GCA_046595235.1 Burkholderiales bacterium
AAGCTGCCGTACGATGCCCTGAAGGATTTTGCCGGTGTCGCACCCCTCGCAACGTCGCCTCTGGTTTTAGTGGTGCATCCGGCTGTGCCTGCGCGCTCCGTAAAAGAGCTCGTAGCGCTCGCGAAGAGCAAACCGGGGCAGATCGCGTTTGCCGCAGCGGGCTCAGGCACCGCAACGAGTATCGCCAGTTACTTGTTCAAGCGTGTGGCCGATATCGACATCATCCATGTGCCATACAAGGGCGGGGCGCCCTCCGCAACCGCGCTGCTTGGCGGCGAAGTTCAGGCATCGTTCGCGACGCTGCCGATCATGTTCAACCACGTCAAGGCGGGTAAAGCGCGCGTGCTGGCTGTCGCCGGGCCGAGGCGATTCAGCATGCTGCCGGATGTCCTCACGCTCGACGAGCTCGGTATCCAGGGTGTGGAAGGCAGCGGCTTCTGGGGCGTGGTTGCACCGGCCGGGACGCCACAGCCGATCATCCAGCAGTTGAACGCCATGATCGTGCGTTACAACAACACACCGGAGGTCAAGTCGCAGTTGGTGAACATGTACTTCGATCCGGGCGGCAACACCGGCTCGGCTAAAGATTTCGACATGTTTCTGAAGCAGCAGCTCGCCCGCTGGAGCAAAGCGGTGCGCGAGAGTGGTGCCAAGCCGGATTAAGGGCGCGTTTTCACGCCGAGTATTTTTCCACGACGGTCATGTCGGGCTCGACGCCGAATCCCGGCCCCTCGGGTACCGATACGCGGCCGTTTGTCGCCGAGACCGCGGTGCCGAACGGGCTTGCTTCGAGCTCGCAGTAGAAACGCTCAAAGATGGGCTCGCTGCGGAATGTAGAGATCAGATGCAGTGTCGCGAGGGCTGCGGGGCCGAAATAAGTGCAATGCGGCGTGACCCGCACATTTCCGGCTTCAGCGAGGGCGAGAATCTTCCGCGCTTCCGTGAG
This sequence comes from Burkholderiales bacterium, assembly GCA_046595235.1. Classification (GTDB taxonomy): domain Bacteria; phylum Pseudomonadota; class Gammaproteobacteria; order Burkholderiales; family SG8-41; genus JAQGMV01. The sequence goes on from JBKJPI010000278.1 coordinate 947, forward strand.
GCCGCCCATTTTGCCGAGACTCGGCTGGATCACCGAAACCGCTCCGCTATCGATCATCAGTCTGAAATCGAAGAGCGTGCGCGCGTTCTCACCGGCCGCAATCGGCATCGGGGCTTCGCGACGGATCGCCGCGAGCCCCTGGAAATTCTCGGGTGGCCATATCGGCTCCTCGAGCCAATGCAGATCATAGCGCTTGAGCCGGCGAGCCATCGCGATGGCTTCTTCAGCGGTCCACGGGCAATTCGTGTCGACCATGAGCGGAATCCCAGCCCCAACCGCCTGCCGCGCCGCTGCGATCTCCGCTTCCTCGTACTCATGCGCTTTGACATAACGGTAGCCTTTTCCGACCGCTTCGGCCGCGTTGCGCGCGACGACATCGGGGTCGTGATAGGCGAGCATGCTCGCATACGCAAACACCTCCTTGCGCACTGCGCCGCCCAGCAATCGATGCACGGGCAGCCCCGCAGCTTTGCCCGCGATATCCCAAAGTGCGATGTCAAGGCCGGACAGCGCGAACATCACCGGTCCGCCGCGCCCAAAGTTCTGCAGCTTGCGTGCGAGATCTTCCATGAGGAGGCTGATCTGCGTCGCATCGCGGCCGATCGCCAGCGCTGCAATGTTTTGATCCAGCACGGCGCGAGTGGCAGGCAATATGGGGCCGCCGAACGCTTCACCCCAGCCGGTAATGCCTGCATCGGTCTCCACGCGCAGGAGCAGGATGTCCATCGTCGTACGCGCCTTGCCGCCGAAACTGGGGAACGGTCCGCCGTGCTGATAGGGAATACGCACGGCATACGTGCGAATGTTCGTAATCTTCATTGTTTGCGCTATGACATTGCGATGGGTTGCGACAGCGGCTCGCGTATCTTACCGGGCCGCGCGCGCATCATGTCCTCGAGCTCGTTGCGGACCCTGGCGTAAGCCGGATCGTCGAAGCGATTGGTCATCTCCTCCGGGTCGTTGACGAGGTCGTAAAGCTCACCGGCGCCCGATTCCAGCTCGAAGGTACACTTATGCGTCTTGGTGCGGACGGTTCTCAGCTTGAGCGCGACACCGCACCGGGACGGATGCACGTGCCATTCGCTGTAGGCGACGTCGCGCGTCTCCGGTTGCCCGCCCAGGAGTGCGCGCAAGCTGCGGCTTTGAACGTCGCGCGGCCGAGATGCGCCTGCGTAATCGACGAATGTGCTCATGAGGTCGAGCGTGGACACCGGCTCGCTCACGACGCAGTTTTCAGCGACGCCCGGCCCGCGTGCGACCAGCGGCACGCGCAACAGATCCTCGTACGGCGTTGGACCCTTAAGATACAAACCGTGATTGCCGAGAAGCTCGCCGTGATCGCTCGTGTACAGCACGAGCGTGTCCTGCGCGAGCGTGGCATCGTCGAGCGCGTCGAGTATGCGGCCGACGTTATGGTCGATGAGTGAAATCATCCCGTAGTAATTCGCAGTCATTTCGGCGAGTTGTGCGTCGGTCTGGTCCGGCATACGGGAGCGCTCGGTGCGGAACTTGAAGAGCGACGGATCGGCGAGTTTGCGGCGTGCCTTCGAGCGAAGCAGTGTGCGACGTCAGCCAGGGTCGAGGACTCCGCTGTCTCGATGTTCGGGTCGAGCTCGAAAAGCAGCGCCTTCAGCCCAGCTCTGAATAATGGGTGATCGTCAACGATGAGAACGCGCATGAAACCGCCTGACCCAATAAGACAGCTGCTCTAGAAATCCTTTCACGTTTCGGGCGTGTCAGAACGTCAGCCCGCCCACCAACGTGTAGAAGTCACGCGCTTTCGTGAAATTATAGTCACCGCCCCAAACCGGCCACCATGAACCTTCCAGGAAGAAGCTCCTGCCGACATCGGCTCGAACCGCCAGCGTCGCGCCCTTACGCCCTTCTATGAAAATGATGTCGTGTGAATAACCTTTTACGTCCTGAAGGAAGGCCAGCGATGGCGTGAGGTCGACATCGCCAATCACATCGGTGTACTTGAGCGATGCCTTCGCCCGGTATCCCCACGAAAACGCCGTGACATATCCTTCGTTGCTGCACTGCCTCGATGTCGCTCCTGGCAGGCACGCGCCGTTTACCGGTCCGATCCCGTATACCTCCGATCGCACATAACGCCGCACATTCACGTCGGGCAGGTCGTGAATGTACTTGAACCCGGCTTCGGCACCGATGCCCAGGGTCCCTCCGATTACGCGGCCCACCGGCGCCGACG
>JBKJPI010000421.1:0-3586 GCA_046595235.1 Burkholderiales bacterium
CGCCGGCCGACGGCTACACGCTGCTGTTCGCAACAAGCAGCGTAATGGTCACAGCGCCTGCTCTTTACGCGAAGCTCAACTTCGACATGCCGCGGGACTTCGCACCCATTTCACTGGTTGCGTCCACAGCGTATGTGCTCGTAGTTCATCCTTCCGTGCCGGTGCGTTCAGTCAAAGATTTCATCGCACTGGCCAAACGCACACCGGGAAGGCTTACTTACGCGTCTTCCGGCACAGGCGGCCCGGCCCATCTTTCAGGCGAGCTGTTTACGGCGCTGGCCGGAGTGCGCATGGTCCACGTGCCTTACAAAGGGAGCTCGCCAGGCACTACTTCGGTCATCGCGGGTGAGACTGACGCAATGTTCAGCAACCTCGTGGCCGCGCTTCCGGCCATCAAGGCCGGACGCCTGCGAGCGCTTGCCGTGACGAGCGTACGGGTGAGTGCGTTACTGCCGGACGTAGCGCCGCTCGCCGCGAATCTGCCCGGTTTCGATGTCGAGCAGCTTTACGGTCTCCTGGCGCCCGCGGGAACGCCGCGCGACATCGTACGCCGGCTCAACGCGGAGACGCACAAGGCGGTACAGGGCACGGAGGTAAAAGCGAGATTGCTGAACGACGGCTCCGAGGTCCTTGTCAGCACGCCCGAGGAATTCGAAAAGCGAATCCTCGGGGAGATTGCAAGGTGGAGCAAAATCATCAAAGCGGCCGGAATAAAAGAAGAGTAGCGACGCGGAACGACCAGGCACTTCCGCAACCGTTGACAGTTGGTTTGCTCACCGTGTGAGCCACGGCGCCGGGGGTCCGACATTCACGGTGTCCGCCAGGTAACGCGCGCCAAGAGCAACATGGAACTAAAGTGATAAAAGCAGCCGCAATCCCGCCGCAATAACCCTCACTTGTGATCCCGTCGAAGGCCAGTGACCGGGTTCTTCCCACATCCCGCGCGACATCACAATCGTCTCCGCATTCCCGAAAATAGGTCTTGAAGCTCCAGTAGCTGGATGTCTTAATGTTGCGTATGTGAGAAAGGGAAGACCATGAACCAACCCGTTACTGTCCTGATCGGTGAGGCCGCAAAGGCCTCGGACCTGTCGGTGAAGACCATCCGCTACTACGAGGAGATCGGCCTCGTTCCCAAGCCCGGTCGCACGAACGGCAGCCGGCATACCGTCGGACATCGCGCCTACACGGCAGCGGATATCGGCCGGCTGCGGCTGATACACCATGCGCGGCTGCTCGGCCTCAGCCTCGCTGATATTCGCCAGATTCTCACTGTGGCAGACCAGCGCGGCTGCGTGAGCAGGCAGCCCGAGTACCGGCAGATCCTGCAGCGCCACCTGGATGCGATCGACCAGCGGGTTGGTCATCTCATGGGGTTGCGCGCGGCGATGGAGGATCTTCTATCGCCCGCACGAGAGCGCGCCGCACAGAAATGCACGTCCGATGAATGCGGCTGCATGCGCCCGGCGAATCGCATCTCGTATGTCGCGCCTTCATCGATCAAAGTGCGCAAGCGAGAAGCTCGTGATGCGTGACCGTCCGGCCGCTGAGGCCGCGCAATGAACCGCGCACTATGGATGGCACTGCGGCGCTGGATCCGTTATCGGCGCGGGCGCATGCCGCCGGAGAGCGTGCCCGATCCGGTCTGGTACTTTGCTTACGGTTCCAACATGAACGAGCGGCTCTTTCGCGAACGCCGCCACATGACGTGGCTGGAGGCACGGGTGGGCCGCCTTCATGGATACCGGTTGACGTTCACCGTCGCAGGGGGAATGCGTCCCGGCGCTTCGGCCCCCGCCAACATCGTCGAACAGCCCGGCGGCGTTGTTTACGGGGTGCTCTATCGGCTGCCGCTGCGGAAATTCGCCCGCCTCGATAACAGCGAGGGCAAGCAATACGTCTATGTCTGGACCGACGCGGAGGATCTCGCCGGCAACCGCGTGCCGGTAGTGACCTACAAAGTTCCGCACGCCGCGCCCGAGGGCCGGCCGGGAAAGGCGTACCTGAATATCATTCGCGAAGCCGCGCGCCAGCGCGCTCTGCCTGCGGACTACATCGCGCACCTCGACGAGGTCGAGGCGAGAAAGTGACTCGAGCTGCGGAGCGCGGACGTGCTGCGGCCATCCCGCCACCACCGGCTCAGCCCAGGCGCTCGTTCAGGCACTTCTCGCTTTCGGGGATTTTTTTCCAGGGCGGGGCGGCTGCGATCGATTCGAACACGGTTGTTCCGGCCCTCGTCCACGGCCTCACGGGCAGCGCAGTCGCAGTGGGCGCCGCAGTCGGAACCCTGCGTTTCGGGTGGCTCTTTCCGCAGCTCTTCGTCGCTTATTACTCGCAGCGCCACACGCATCGAATGCCCTTCTACGTGCTCGGCGCTTTCGGACGCGCAGTGTGTCTCGCCGGCCTCGCCGTCCTGCTGTGGTTTGCCCCCAGTCTGCCGGGGCCGCTCCTCGTCGCCGCGTTCTTCGCGCTGTGGACGCTCTACTCGTTCGTGAGCGGCATCGTCGCAGTGCCTTACAACGACATCGTCGCCCGCTCCATTCCTTCCGGAGAGCGCAGCCGCATGCTCGCGCTGCGCTTCTTTGGCGGGGGCGTGCTCGCGCTCATGGTGGCGAGCGCCGGCCACGAGATGCTCGCGTCGTTTTCGTTTTTCAGCGCTTATGCGGCGCTCTTTTCGCTCGGCGCCGTGTTGCTTCTGGTATCAGCGTTGTTTTTCGTGACGGCGGGCGAGGCTCCGGCCCCTGTGAGCCCTTCGCCGGCAGCGGGGTTCCTGAAGTTCCTGCGCGGTGGCTTCGATGCCCTGCTCGACGATCGCCGTTTCCGTCTGTTCCTGTTGGCGCAGTGGCTCGCGGGTACAGCCTCGATGGCGCTCCCGTTCTATGTGCTGCAGGCGCAGGCTTCCGCGTCGGAAGTGGCCATTCTGCTCGGTGCCCAGACTGGAGGCGCGTTGCTGTCGAACCCGCTCTGGGGCTGGTGGGGCGACCGGCGGGGCAAGCGAGAGCTGCTCGAAGTCGTCGCCGCCGCAGGGGCCATGGCGCCGCTCCTTGCGCTCGCGTGGATCGCGAACGAAGGCCGCTGGGCCGCGGGCGCGCTGCCTTACTTTGGCATGATTTTCATGATCCTCGGTGCTGTCGGGAACGGCGGCACCATCGCCTACCTCGGTTATCTGATGGAGATTTCGCCGGACGACCGGCGGCCGGCGTACAGCGGCTACTTCAACGCGCTGATCGCCCCGGCCGCGTTGCTCCCCATTGCCGGGGGCGCGCTGGCAGACGCAGGGTCAGGGTCGTTTGCGATTGTCTTCGCACTCAGCGCGGGCGCGGCGATTCTGCAATTCCTTGCCGTGTGGCGCTTACGCGCATGATCGGTCTCCTGAGGAGGCTGCGAAGACTGATCGCCAAGTCGTGGGTGCTGTCGTGGTGTTACTACCGCTTGCACGGCATTGCGCTTGTCGGCGCGCCGCACGAAGAAGTGTGGTATTTCGCCTACGGCGCCAACATGCACGACAGTGCTTTTCGTGAGCGGCGCGGAATGCGCCCGCTGGAATACCGGCCCGCTCGCGTTCGCGGCTATCGCCTGCGCTTCA
>JBKJPI010000694.1:0-4152 GCA_046595235.1 Burkholderiales bacterium
CCTGCCGAAGCGGTAAGCTTGCACGTATGGTGCCTGATGCACCGTCGTGGTGCCACACGCGCGTGCACCCGTGCGAAGGGCCTGCGTCACGCGTGTCGCACGAAAGTGGCACAGCCCTTGCTCAAAGGCCTGCGGCTGGAATTGGAGTCATGAAAACGATGTACGACGAGATGCACCAGGGCGATGGCAGGACGCGTGCGCACTACGAGGGGCTCGCTCAATGGATGGCTTCGATCGCGCCAGACGTGCTCGAAGAGAAACGGCGGGAGGCTGATCTCCTGTTCCACCGCGTCGGTATCACGTTCGCGGTTTATGGCGACGACGAAGGCACCGAGCGTCTGATTCCGTTCGACACGATCCCGCGCATCATTCCGGAATCGGAATGGCAGCATCTGTGCCGCGGCCTCATTCAGCGCGTGACGGCGCTGAACCGCTTCCTCCACGACATCTATCACGCACAGGATATCCTGCGCGCCGGCGTGATCCCCGCTGAGCACGTCCTCACGCACGATGCCTATCAGGTGGCGATGGTTGGCGTCGACGTGCCGAACGAGGTGTACTGCCATATCTCCGGCATCGACATTGTTCGCGACGGCAGCGGGCAGTATTACGTCCTCGAAGACAACCTCCGCACGCCTTCGGGCGTGTCCTACATGCTCGAGAACCGGCGCATGATGATGCGTCTTTTTCCCGAGCTCTTCGAACGCTACAACGTGCGGCCGGTCGAGCATTATCCGCAGCTGCTGCTCGAAGCGCTGCGCTCGAGCGGCCCGCGCGGCGTGCGAGATCCGGTCGTGGTGGTGCTCACGCCAGGGCAATTCAACAGCGCTTATTTCGAGCACGCTTTTCTAGCGCAGCAGATGGGCGTAGAGCTTGTCGAAGCGTGCGATCTCTTCGTGAAGGACGCCCAGGTGTACATGCACACCACGAGCGGCCACCAGCGCGTCGACGTCATCTATCGCAGGATCGACGATGCGTATCTCGATCCGCTTGCTTTCCGGCAGGATTCGACGCTCGGAGTGCCGGGTCTTCTCGCCTGCTACCGCGCCGGCAACGTTGCGATCACGAATGCGATCGGCACCGGTGTCGCAGACGACAAATCCACTTATCCATACGTGCCGGACATGATCCGCTTCTACCTGAGTGAAGAGCCGATTCTGCACAACGTGCCGACGTGGCAGCTCCGAAAACCGGATGACCTGCGTTATGCGCTCGATCACCTCGCCGAGCTCGTCGTGAAGGAAGTGCAGGGCTCCGGGGGTTATGGAATGCTGATCGGCCCGGCGGCGAGCCGCGCGGAACTCGACCGCTTTCGCGAACGCATCAAAGCGACACCTTCGAATTACATCGCGCAGCCGACCCTCGCGCTTTCGACGTGCCCGACCTTCGTCGAAAGCGGCATCGCGCCGCGCCATCTCGACCTGCGGCCGTTCGTGCTGTGCGGCAAGGAATGCAAGCTCGTCCCGGGCGGCCTCACGCGCGTGGCGCTCACCGCAGGCTCGCTCGTCGTGAATTCGTCGCAGGGCGGCGGCACCAAAGACACCTGGGTGGTCGGCTAGGGTATGTCCTTCGGACATCCCTACCCTCCGGGGCGGCGGACGAACAGGGGGAACCGAAGGTTTCCCCCGTTACCCCCTTCCTTCGGTTGCTCGTGTCGAGCATACAAAGGCACCTGATGCTCTCAAGGGTCGGCGATCGCATTTACTGGATGTCGCGCTTCATGGAGCGTGCCGAGAACATGGCGCGTCTTCTGGGTGTTACATCGAACGTCGTTCTGTGCAGCACGCCTGAAACGCAGCAGCAGAATCTCCTTGCGCCGCTCACGATCACGGGCACCGCAAAATCGTATTTCGAGCGCCATCCGAGGGCTTCTCTTTCGGGGCTCCTCGATTTCATGGGCCTCGACAGTGAAAATCCGTCGAGCATTTATACGTGCCTCAAATGCGCGCGCGATAACGCACACGCCGTTCGCTGGCAGATTACTTCGGAAATGTGGGAGACCCTGAACGCCACCTGGATCGAGATGCGCGAATTCAAACGCGATGAGGTCACAGGTCCTGAAGCGACGCGCTTCTTCGACTGGGTGAAGGAGCGCTCGCATCTTTTCCGCGGGGTCATGTATGGCACGATCATGCGCGGCGAAGCCTTCGACTTTTCGCGTCTCGGCACGTTCATCGAGCGGGCCGACGCCACGGCGCGTATTCTGGATGTGAAATATCACATCCTCCTTCCGCGCGTGGAAGACGTCGGCGGCGCGCTCGACTATTATCAGTGGGCCGCACTCCTGCGATCGGTGTCTTCGTTCGAAACCTATCGCACCATCTATCGCGACCGCATCTATCCCATCAATGTGGCTGAGCTCCTCATCCTCGATCGCCGCATGCCGCGCTCGCTCGCCGCGTGTCTCGACCAGATCGAGCAGTCGCTTTCCCGCGTGGAAGGCCAGAATGATCAACCCGCAAAGCGTCTCGCAGCCGAGCTTCAGGCGCGCCTCGTACACGGCGATATCGAGGAGATATTTCTGGGCGGTCTCCACGAATACCTTACCGAGTTTCTCTCAGACGTGGCCGACCTGGGCCAGCGCATCCAACGCGCCTACCTGGGGGTGCTATGAAGATTTCGATCGAGCACACGACGCATTACACGTACGAAGCGCCGGTGCGCTACAGCACGCAGTACCTGAGGCTCGTACCGTCGTCCAGCGCCCGCCAGACTGTGGTCGACTGGAAGCTCGATGCGCCTGCCACGCCACTCGAGCTGCGCGACGGCTACGGCAACATCCTTCACGTGCTGACGATCGTGAAGCCCGTCACGGAGATTGTCATTCGTTCGAGCGGCACGGTGCAGACGTCGTCCGCAATCGACGAGACCGATGATGAAGTGAAGCTCTCTCCACTCGTATTTCTGCGTCCGACGCCGCTCACGCGCGCCGAGGGCGCATTGGTCGATTTCGCCGAGCAGCACCGACGCAGGGGTGTGACGCTCACCGGCCTGCGCGACCTGGCGAACGCGGTTCGTGACCGTGTGTCATTCGAGTCCGGCGTCACCGCAGTGCATTCGACGGCGCTCGAAGCGCTGGAAGCGGGAAAAGGCGTCTGTCAGGACCACGCACACGTCTTCATCGCAAGCTGCAGGCATCTGGGCATTCCGACGCGATACGTGAGCGGCTATCTCTATCTCGCGGACCGTAGCCTGCCAGTTGCGAGCCACGCGTGGGCCGAAGCCTGGGTGGTCGATCGCTGGCGCAGCTTTGACATCACCAACGGGCGGCCTGCGGGCGAGCACCACATCCGGCTGGCCATCGGGGCGGATTACCTCGACGCGAGCCCGGTGCGCGGTGTGCGGCGGGGCGGCGGCATGGAGCACATGGTGGCGAGCGCGGTCGTCCTCGCTCAGTAGATCGGCCTCTCCCCATGAAGTAACATCGCTCAACTAAAAGAGCGGGCGTTACCTAATGACTTATTGCGTTGCAGCCCTCGTGGAGGAGGGAATCGTCTTTGCGTCGGACTCGCGCACCAGCGCCGGCCCGGACAATATTGCGATCTTCAGCAAGATGGTGTGCTGGGAAGTGCCCGGAGAGCGCGTTGTCGTCGTGCTTTCGTCCGGTAATCTCGCAACAACACAAAGTGTCATTTCGCTGCTGCGCATGCGCTCGAAGGATGCGACCGGTCAGCCGCTGCCAGACGGTGTGCTCGGTCTTGGGCGGATGTTCGAAGTCGCCGAGCTCCTTGGCAGCACACTGCGCGAAGTGGTGGGACGGCAGGAGGCTGTGCGCGAGAGTGGCGTGGATATAGATTGCAGCTTCATTGTCGGCGGCCAGATCAACCATCACAGGCCGCGGCTTTTCCGGGTATATGCGGAAGGCAACTTCATCGAAGCCTCGGCCGACACGACATTTTTTCAGATCGGCGAAACCAAATACGGCAAACCGATCATTGATCGCGTCGTGCGCGTCGGTACGCCGCTCACGCAGGTTGCGAAAGCGTTCCTCGTCTCGTTCGATTCGACGATGCGATCGAACCTGAGTGTCGGGCTCCCGATAGACCTGCTTGCGTACGATCGCGACGCGCTGCGGGTCACGCGGCGGCGGCGTTTCGTGCAGGGTGATAAATATTTTTCGGAGATCAGCGGGATCTGGTCACAAGGCCTGCG
>JBKJPI010000026.1:0-8752 GCA_046595235.1 Burkholderiales bacterium
CTCTCCTGCGCGCATGTCGCACATGACGTAAAGCGACCGGCGATATGCGAGAGACGCCTTTTCAGGCTCCGTAGCGCCGTAGCTCACCGCGCCCAACGCGAGCCACGCGCGCTCGGACTCGACAACGAGCTGCGCCATCTCGGCGGGCTCAAGAGAGAATGCCGAATCCACGCCGCCGTCGGCGCGACTCAAAGTGAAATGCTTTTCTATGACCGTGCCGCCGAGTGCAATGGCGGCGACCGCCGCACCGACGCCGTGGGTGTGATCCGAAAGGCCTACTTCGCACCCGAACAGCTCCCGCAGGTGTGGAATGGTGCGCACGTTGGAGCATTCCGCGCTCGCCGGATACGTGCTCGTACATTTGAGCAGAATCAGATCGGCGCAGCCTGCAGCGCGCAGCGCCCTGACGCTTTCGTCGAGCTCCGCAAGGCTTGCCATACCGGTCGACATGATCACGGGCTTACCGGTGGCCGCGACCTTGCGCAGCAGAGGGATGTCCGTATTCTCGAACGAAGCGACCTTGTAACAGGGGACGTTACACCTTTCGAGAAAGTCGACCGCGGTCGCATCGAAGGGCGTGCTGAAGCCGATCATGCCGAGCTCACGGCAGCGTGTGAAGATCGGCTCGTGCCAGTCCCACGGCGTATGCGCCTGATCGTACAACTCGTGCAGAGTTCTGCCGGCCCACAGGCTGGACGGGTCCTCGATGCGGAAGCCGTCCTCGGCCAGGTCGAGCGTCATCGTGTCGGCGGTATAGGTCTGGATCTTGAGCGCATGCGCGCCGGCCTTCGCCGCAGCCTCGACGATGTCGAGCGCGCGTTGCAACGACTGGTTGTGATTGCCGGACATTTCGGCGATCACAAGCGGCGGATGATCGCGGCCGACCGGGCGGCCGGCAACTGTGAGCGTGGCTTCAGGTTGCTTCATCGTCGAGCTTTCGTATGAAAGTGTGGGCGTGGCCGACAAAGCCGGCGTTGGCGAATGCGCCGAGCGAGGCGGCATTGTCGGGGCTGATCTCAGCGACGATACGTCGAATCTTCGGGTGCCGTGCGCGAAGCCAGCGCGTGCCCGCTTCGATGAGCGAGCTTCCCAGCCCGCGCCCCGCATGGCCAGGCACCAGATAGACCGAGATACCCGCGGTGGCTCCATCCAGATCGTACCGCAGTACACCGAGCGCTGTGCAGTTACGTTCGCCGACGAGCAGTGCAACCTTCGGGTTCGCAAGCACGTCTTCGAACCACTGCGCGTGGCGCTCGAAGTTTATCGGGGAGGGGTTGAAGGCATGGCGCCGCGTTTCCGCAGTGTTTCTCCAGTCATATATGTTCCGGGTATCGCTCCGCTTCGCGCTACGAAGCTCGATCGCGCCCGATGTAAGCCGCTCCGCCACGCGTTCGGCGCCATTGCCATCGACGAGGGCGCCGACTCGCTCACTCAAGGCGCGCACGAGCGCCGGCGCCGCCATCAAGCCGCGCAGGACGTCGCGCAGCTGCAGCTCCGAGACGTCTGGGGCGCGACCGAGATACACGCACCGTCCGTCCTGCGCAAGATCGTGTGCGATCGGCACCTGATTGTCCGCGACGGCCACCACGATGCAGGGCAGGCGCAGACAGGCGCGTTCCCAGTTCATGATGCCGCCTGCGCCGATGGCAAGATCGGCCTGCGTCATCAGTGAAGCGATGTCCGGCGAGGCATGCAGCCGCCAGCTTTCGTGCGTCGAGCATTGATGCTCGATGGCCGGGAAATCCGGGTTCGCGGCGGTCGTCACGACATCAATCTCCAGCGCGGACAAGCCGGCGCGGTGGATAGCAGCCAGCGCCTTACGCGTAAGGCCGATGGCATCATGCCCACCAAAGGATACGAGCACACGGTGCACGTTGCCCGAACGGGTCGCGAGCGTTCCGCGCGCGGCTCCAAACTCCTGACGCAGCAAGGCATATCTCGGCCCGAGCAGCGTGCGGCAGGCGCCGGGCACCAGCCCTTCATACCGCGTCCGCGGTTCAAGGAAGAAATTCTGGTCGAGCAGAAGGTCGCAATCATGGGCGCGGTTCGCGAGGTCGTCGATGACCATGACGCGCTCTGCAATGCTGCGCATCCGGCGTTCCCATGCTGCGTCCAACGCGTATGAGTCGACGACGAGCCAATCGAAGCTGCCGCGGTCGCGCAATGCGTGCAGCGTCTCGTCCGCCTCGTCTTGCTGTGCCGGGTGCCGCCACTCGGGCGATGGCAGCCGTGCGGGTATCACCGCGCTTTCAGGCAACGCGGTCACGCGGTGACCTCTCCGGACCATGAGGGCAGCGGCTTCGTCGGAATACCGTCCGACGAAATCTACATCGTGTGCAGCTTCTTGCAGGCGTTCGGCGAGCGTCACGCAGCGCATCAGATGACCAAGCCCGAGCCCGGGCGTCGCGTCTACGCGGAACAGAACATTCATTCAGTGGGTCGCCCGCGATTCGGGTCAGATCGTCTTGCGAAACACGGGCTTGACTGCCGGACCCAGGAGCAGTCCTTCGCACGTGCCGTTGACGATCGCCTGCTTGTACACGGCACAGCATTCGTCGAAGGCCCGGGTGAGAGCGTCGAGCTCGGGCTGCTGGTGGGACCAGGTCGGATAAAAGAGACCCTGAAAGAGAACGCCGCGCGCGATCATCTCCTGCATCATTAACGTGCGGTAATGATCGTCAGGGTTTCCCGCGGCATCGCGGCAGATCAATGCGAAAAGACACGGGTAGCCCGAAAGCTGCAGCCCACGATCAAGGCCGTGGCGCGCTATGGTGGCTTCGAGATTGCGTTTCAACGCAGCGCCGCGTTTCCAGTTTGCAGCGATCATGTCATAACGCTTGAATTCCTCGATCGTCTGCAGCATGGCGGCAAGACCGATCGTTTCCGCGCCATGCGTGGTCGAGATGAGAAAGAGCTTCTTCTCGCCTTCCCGGCGAATGCCTCCAAGCTCCATGATCTCTGCCTTGCCCGTAAGCGCGCAGGCGGAGAAGCCATTTGCGATGCCTTTGCCCCAGGTGGTGAGGTCCGCCTTCACGCCGAGTTGTCCTGAAGCACCCTGCAGGCCCCACTTGAAGCCGCTGATCATTTCGTCAAGGATGAATACAACGCCGTTTTCGGCGCACAGTTCTCTCACGCCTTCGAGAAAACCTTCCTTCGGCGGCGCAAACTTGACGGGCTCCATGATGAGACACGCGATGTCGTGATCGCGGTGGGCGAACAGCGCCTCGACCGAGGCAAGATCGTCGTAACCGAACCCGGTACTGAGTGCACGCGCGCTGTCCGGAATTCCGACATCGCACGCAGTCGTCGCAATAAACCAGTCGTCGTAGCTGAAGAAATTGTGCTCGCGGCACAGAGCGACGCGGCTTCGCCCGGTGAAGGCCCGCGCGAGCTTCACTGCCGCGGTCGTCACCGTTGAGCCGTTCTTGGCGAACTTCACCATGTCGCCCGCCTGAACGGTGTCGAGGAAAGAACGCGCGGCTTCGAGCTCGATCGCGGCGGGTCGCTGGAAGTTGGTACCCCGTGCCGCCGCTTCGCTGACGGCTTTGACGACCGGTTCGTAGCCGTGCCCGATGCTGACAGAGGTGAGGCCCATGCTGCAGTCGATGTATTCGTTGCCGTCGAGATCCCACACCCGAGCGCCTTTGCCATGCGTAATCGCCGCAGGCGCGTTTTGTGGGAACTGGTCATCGCCTTTGCTGTAGGTGTGCGCGCCACCGGGAATGACGTCGTGTATGGCGCGAGAGAATTCCCGCGATTTATCGAACGCGCTGATGAGCTTCATGGTCTGCTTCCGGCAGTACAAAGGCTGTCGGCGTTGCGTACGTGATGGGCGTTCAGCCGGGCGAGCTCGGGTTCGCGATCCAGGAGCGCGAGTATGGCGGCCGTGGAAAACGCGGGATCGATCGGATATAACGCTTCGAAGATGCGTGTCACCAGCTCGAGATCCTCGGGCTCATCGATCGTCCATCGAAGGTGCGAGCGGTCGACCATGTCAGTGTAGTTCCCAAGCTTGAAACGATCCGGGCGGTTGTAGATGTAAGGCATCACGTGCTCGCGTTCTGCAGGGTCGCTCGCCTTCTGCCACGCTTCTTCCAGTGACGAAAAGCGCACCACCTCGACATCCAGCCCGTCCGGAAACGTAGGCTTGAGGGCATTGCTCGCATAATCGTAACCGCCGCGCCGGCAGAAATCGATCACCTCGTCGATAACCGAAGCGTCCGCGAGCGGGCAGTCTCCGGTAAGGCGTACGACATACTCGGGGTTGGAGGGCTGCGCCGCCCGATATATGCGGTCGAGCACGTCGTGAAGCGAGCCGCGGAAACACTTGTAACCTTTGCGTTCGACAAGGATTGCGATCGCGGCGTCATCGTCCGCTTCGCTGGTTGCGACGATCAGGCCGTCGATGTGGCGCGATCTTGCAACCCGCTCGAGCTGGAGCTCGAGGAGCGGTTTTCCCAGCACTGTGCGCAGCACCTTGCCGGGAAGGCGGCGCGAAGACATCCGCGCCTGCAATACAGCGGTGATCACGTCAGCTCGGCCTTCCATCGCGACGGCACGATCATGTTCTCATCCGTAACGGCGAGGCGACTGAAGTCGAGCCCATCGAACGGGGTCTGAGCGGCAGCGTAGATTTCCTCGAGCTCACCCGTCGATTGGGCGCCGACGACGGCATAGTCGACGCCTGCGATCTGGCGCACGAACGCGAGCGCGCCCTGTATGGGTTTCATGGAGCGGGTGCGCAGGAGCTCCCGGTAATTCGATAGATTTTCCTGCAAGGGTGAAAAATAGTCGGGGACCGTGTCCGGCGCCATCAGTAATAAACCCTGCAGGAAGATCGAACGCGCATGGATCTCAGTACCGCAGCTTTTCAGCCGCGCAACGTGCCCCGACTCGAGCAACCGCTGATCGAAAACGTTCAGCGGTAGTTGCACGATGTCCGGCTGGAAAAACTCAAGAGCGCGGTCGATCTGTTGCGCGGTGTAAACCGAAATTCCGATCTTCAAGACCAGACCTTCACTTTTCATATCCTGCATCACTTGGACCAGGTGCCGGCCGCCAGGTTTCAGGAGGTCGTCCGCGTTATGTACGAGCAGGCCATACACGTGGCGGCGACGCAGCTTTTCGAGCGACTGCGAAAGGCTCGCGCGTGTGAGATCGGCCTCAGCAAGGCCAATCTCGCCGCGGCTGAACACCGGTGTCTTGGTTACGATATTGAACACACGCGAGTCCGCAAGCGCACTGCCGAGGCGCGCCTCGCTGTCGCCATAAGCAGGGGCAGTGTCGAGGCAATCGATTCCCGATTCCGTTGCGCGGCGCAGGGTCGCCGCAAGCTCGGCTGAGCTGATCGCCTCACCGCGATGCGCAATCCCGTAGGGCATTCCGAACTGGACTGTGCCCAGTCCGAGCTTCATCGGCGAAGCAACTTCTTCATGGATTCGACCACGAACGATTGCTCTTCATCGGTGAGCCCGTAAAAGAGTGGAAGGCTGAGGGCTTGCTCGTAGTACGACTCCGCGGCCGCACACTGGCCGCGCTGAAAACCGCGCCGCGCGTAAAAGGGGTGGAAGTGAACCGGGATGTAATGGACCTGCGTCGTGATACCGGCTTTACGAAGGTCCGTCATGAATTTATGGCGCGTGGTGTCGGCGCTCGCGAAGTCGATGCTTACGACGTACAGGTGCAGGGCGTTGCGCTCGCGCGTACCCGTTTGAAGGGGCCTCACGATTGGATGGTCCGCCCAGATTTCATCGTAACGCCGCGCGAGCTCCTTGCGGCGCGTAAGGAAGCGGTCGATCTTTCTCAATTGAGAAATGCCGAGCGCCGCCTGGATGTCGGTGATGCGATAGTTGAATCCAACCTCCTGCATCTCGTAGTACCACGCGTTCAGCTCACCGTCAGTGTATGCCTCTGCCGCGTTCTGCATGGGGTCGTCGAGCTTGTTGATGCCATGGCTGCGAAGGCGCAGCAGGTCGCGGTACAGGCCCTCGTCGTTGGTCGTCACCATTCCACCCTCGCCTGTCGTCATGATCTTGACGGGATGGAAGGAAAACGTCGTCATGTGAGAGTGGCTGCAATTGCCCACCTTGCCGCCGTCTGCGTACGTTGCCCCGATCGCGTGCGCCGCGTCTTCAATGACGATCGCGCTGTGGCGATCGGCCACTGCCTTTATTGACGGCATGTCGCACGGCAAGCCGCCGAAGTGGACGGGAACAATGCCGCGCACGTTCGGGAGCGCCGTGCACCGCTGCTCTAATTTTCCGGGATCCATATTGAGCGTGTGCGGATCGATATCGGAAAAATCCGGATCGGCGCCGACGTAGACCGCTGCGTTCGCACTCGCTACGAAAGTATTGGGCGAGGTGACGACCGTGTCGCCCGCCTTGAAGCCTGCCGCAGCACATGCGATGTGCAACGCCGCCGTCCCGTTGCTCACTGCAACTGCGTACTTGGCGCCAACATAATCAGCGATCGCTTCCTCGAACTCGCCGACCTTCGGCCCTTGCGTGATCCAACCGTCTCGGAGCACGTCAGTGACGGCCTGCACATCAGCGTCGTCTATGAATTGTTTGCCGTACGGGATTGTCTTCAAGGGTGACATCCCGCGAGGGAGAGGGTCGCAATCGAAGGACTGACAGCTACCACGGGGCATTCGAGATAGCGCATCGCCTAGTCCGCAATCGCACTGAGTAGCTCGCTGCGCCGGCCCGTGCGGTCCTGCTCCCGCAGAATCGCGAATTGCGCGGCCAGGCTGCCGACCGAGGGACCAAGACACTCGCGCGACTGCCGGTTGCTGAGAGACATATCGCGAGGCCGCTTTGCAGACAATTCCGAGGTCGAAATTTTAACACGCTGAACAAGCGCCGAAGGCAGCCCAAAGGCATTCGCGAGCTGTACTCCAAAGTCGAATTTAGAAACGCGCTCTTCGCCTGCGATGTTCCAGATGCCGCACTCCCCGGCGTCGAGCAACTGATGCGCGGTCGTCGCAACGGCATCGGCAAGTATCGGCGTTATGAAGACGTCGTCGAACATGCTGATCTTTTCGCCCGCTGTCAGCCGGTAATAAACCCAGTCGCTGAACGACTGTCGGTAGCGATGACCCCATCCAAAGAAGTTCGTGCGAACGATGAGTGCTTCCGGGTCCGTCGTAGCGACCACCTGCTCTGCGAGGAGCTTGGCGCGCCCGTACGCATTCACCGGATCCGGTGTGTCGTCCTCGGTATAAAACGAGCGCGTTCCGGTGAAAAGGTGATCGGTCGAAATGTGGATGAGCTTTGCGCCGATGTGCACTGCGGCTTCAGCAACGTTGCGCGACAGGTCGGCGTACACATAGCGGGCACGCTCAGGCTCGCGCTCGCATTCATCGACGCTGGTAATTCCGGCGGTGTGGACGATGACGTGCGGGCGTAGTTTTTCGAGCTCGCGCGTCAGTGCTGCAGCGGAATCCAGGCTTAGAGGTCGGGCTGACGTGCCGGCGAGGTGCACGTTACGCGTGTGAGTTACAAGCACGACTTCGTGCGTGTCGCGCATCGCGCACGCCCAGTTAAGGGCAAGGAGCCCGCTGCCCCCGGTAATCAGCAGGCGCTGGGAACCCATTCACGCACGCGTAGTGGACTGCGCACCACAGGCGTCGATCACGCTGGCGATCGTTCGAACTGTGAGTTGGCGACCGCTCACGCGACGCTGCGCGTCCCGTAGTTCATCTCTACCCACTGGCGGTACTCCCCGCTCGTTACGGTCCGCACCCAATCCATGTGGTCGAGGTACCACGCGACCGTTGCACGTAGCCCGCTCTCGAACCGCTCTTTGGGCGACCACTGAAGCTCGCGATTAATCTTGGTGGCATCGATTGCGTATCGGCGATCGTGACCGGGCCTGTCCTTGACGTAGGTGATGAGGTCGGTGTGCGGTGTGCCTTCCGCATGAAGCTCGTCGAGAATTCTGCAGATCGACGTCACGACGTCCACATTGGCACGCTCTGCCGAACCGCCGATGTTGTAGGTCTCGCCCGGCGTGCCGCGCGCAAGCGCAATGCGGATTGCTTCGCAATGGTCATTCACGTACAGCCAGTCGCGCACGTTTCGCCCGTCGCCGTAGATCGGGAGCGCCTTACCGGCGAGCGCGTTTACGATGACAAGTGGAATCAGCTTCTCGGGAAACTGAAACGGCCCGTAGTTGTTCGAACAATTGGTGGTGATCGTCGGCAAACCATAGGTGTGGTGATATGCACGCACCAGGTGATCCGACGCGGCTTTTGAAGCTGCGTAAGGGCTGTTCGGTGCATAAGCCGTCGTCTCGCTGAAAGCCGGGGCAGTCGCATCGAGTGAGCCATAAACCTCATCGGTCGACACGTGCATAAACCGAAAAGCCTCGCGCTCCCCGGCAGGCATGCGCGTCCAGTAAGCCCGGGCTGCCTCCAGGAGGCCCAGCGTTCCCACAACGTTCGTCTCGACGAATTCCGCAGGTCCGTGGATGGAGCGGTCGACATGGCTTTCGGCGGCGAAGTGAACGATCGCGCGCGGGCGGTGCTCGTTAAGAAGTCTCGCAACGAGCTCGCCATCACCGATATCGCCACGAACGAAGATATGGCGGGCATCTGATTCGAGCGCCGTGAGGTTCCGGATGTTGCCGGCATACGTGAGCTTGTCGAGATTGACGAGCGGCGTGCCTTCCATCGCCAGCCACTCGAGCACGAAGTTAGAGCCGATGAAGCCGGCGCCGCCGGTCACGAGAATCACGTGAGTTGATGCCT
>JBKJPI010000049.1:0-5923 GCA_046595235.1 Burkholderiales bacterium
GCTGCATGCTGCCTTGCCGGCGCGCATCGCCGCAGTGATCAGCAACGAGCCGGGCGCGTCGGGTATTGCGAGTGCAGAGGCTGCGGGCATTCCCACTTCGGTCATCGATCATCGCGCTTACGCGGGCAAATTCGACTTTGAAAGCGCGCTCGCCGCCGAGATCGAAAGGCATAACCCGGATCTCGTCGTGCTCGCCGGCTTCATGCGCGTTCTCACCGAAAGTTTTGTCACGCGCTTCGAAGGGCGCCTCCTCAACATTCATCCTTCGCTGCTGCCGGCCTTTCCCGGGCTGCACACCCACCGCCGCGCGTTGGAAGCGGGTGCGCGCATACATGGCTGCACGGTGCACTTCGTCACCGCGGAGGTGGACTCGGGGCCGATCGTGATCCAGGCGGCGGTGCCCGTTCTACCCTCCGACACCGAGGAGGCTTTGGCAGCACGCGTCCTCGAGCAGGAACACCGCATCTTTCCCGCTGCTGTGCGCTGGTTCTGCGAAGGCCGGTTGCGTTCGAGCGCCGGTCGCGTGCACCTGGATGCCGCTCATGAGGGCGCGGCCGCACTCGTTTCCCCGCCGATTCAGGCGGCGTAACGATGATTTCGAGAACGAGCTTCGAACTTCGCGGTCCGATACGGTGAAATGAACGTTCGCTTCTACACGGCCTGCCTTTACGTTGCGCTCGCGTCGCTTTCTGTCGCCGCTGCTGCCGCGCCCGCTGGCCCACGCGCCGCGAAGGCGACGTTTAACGGCTCCATGAACGGCATGCCCGTCGGGGTGATCACCGAGACTTTCGAAGCCGGCGACGGCGGATACCGCATCACCAGCGAAACCAAGCCGGTAGGCCTCGCAATGCTCGTCCAGCGCCAACCGCTCAGGTTTCAAAGCAGGGGCCAGCTGTCGCGGGACGGTCTGCGCCCCGTCAGCTTCGAGGCGCGTCGCAATGCCGCAGATCCACCGCAGGTCACTGCGGAATTCGACTGGACTGCAAATGAGCTCACGATGAAACATGGCGGCAAGGTGGAGTCGATGCCGCTTGCCCCGGGCACGCAGGACCGCCTCTCGATCATGTATCAGTTCATGTTCATGTCGATCGACAAGAACCGGCCGTTCGAATTTTCGATGACCAACGGGCGGAAGCGCGACCACTACCGATATCGGGTCATGCCGGACGTTGTGCTCGATACGGCGCTCGGCCGCGTGAAGACGCTGCATCTTGCGAAGATTCGCGAGACCGGAGAGACCGCAGCCGAGATCTGGCTTTCGACCGCGCATCAGCATTTCCCGATGAAAATGGTCATCGTGGAAAAAGACGGCGTGCGTTACGAGCAGACCATCCAGAGCCTCGAGCTGAAGTGAGTCGCACCTTTCAACGCCCATCGGGGTCTCGCCTTCCGCAGCCAAAGCGGCGGCTGTTGATGGCCGCAGTGCTGTCGGTTGTGGCACACGCAGCGGCAATCGTCTTCGGCGGTATCGACCTTCCACCCTCGCCGCGCGATCTGCCGCCCCTTGCTGTTCGAGTGGTTCGCATCGACGAGGCGACGGCTGCGCCGGTTGCCATGGGCCGCACGCGTGTCGCCAGGCGTGAAGCCGCGGGCATTCCGGTCCGCTCCGAGCCGGGGCTTGGTCCTGCGCCACCGTCCCAGGCGACCGAAGTCGATGCCCCGGTTTTCACCGACAGCGCCGCTTCTGAAGTGCAGCCGGCGAGCGAACCTGAAAAATTGGCGACGGCGCCCTCAGCGGTTTCAGAGGTCACGCCGGATCCCGGCGTGCTGCCGGCCTTCCCCCGTCGCGGCCGCATCTCATACAACATCGTCTACGGCCGCGACGGTTTTCCGGTCGGGCGCACCGAGCAGACATGGCAGATCGACGGCACGCGCTATCAGCTCGCAAGCCGCTCCGAGACCACGGGAATTCTCGACGCCGTGCGTTCGCAGCATCGGACGTACGTGAGCAAAGGCGAGCTCACGCCGAAGGGGCTTCGTCCCGACACATTTCTCATGAGCCGTAATAGAGGCCGCGGATCGGAGGAAGCGCGCGCCCAGTTCCACTGGAACCAGGGGACCGTGACGCTCGGTGCCCCGGACGCGCAGCGCGAGCAGTCGCTGCCGAACGGGAGTCAGGACCTGGTGAGTTTCATGTATCAGCTCGCGCTCGATCCGCCCCGTCCTGGCCGCACCACGGTTTCGGTCACCAACGGATCCCGGCTGGAAACCTACGAGCTCGACGTGCGCGCTGAAGAAAAGATCGAAACACCGCTGGGTGTAATGCGTGCGCTGCCGATAAGGCAGGTGCGAACCGCGCGCGCCGAATCGATCGAGTTATGGCTTGCAACCGAATTGCGCCACCTGCCGGTTCGCATCCGCTTCTACGGCCGCGACGGTGAGCCGGCGGGTGAACAGATTGTCACCGAGATCAAGCTCACTGAAGACTGACCATTGACGGTACATCCAAAACTTCTCGCAGCCGCAATCGAAGCCCTTCGCCTCGTTCTCGCGTTCGAACAGCCTGCCGACGCGATACTCAGCCATTATTTCCGCGATAAACGGGTCCTGGGTCCTACGGAGCGATCACTCGTAGCTGAAGGCGTTTTCGGCGTGCTGAGACACAAGCGCGTTCTCGACCACCTGGTGCACGAGGCCGGTCCGAGGCGCCTTCTGCTGGCATGGCTCATTCGTTTCGGTGGGGCGAGCACGCGGGACCTGGCGCCCGTCCTCAAAGCCGGCGAAGCTGAATGGCTCGAGGCGCTGCATGGAACGTCTGTCTCGAACCTCGCGCCTGCGGTGAGGGCTGAGCTGCCCGACTGGGTGTGGGCGCGTTTGTCGCCGGAGATGCCCGAGGCGGAGCTACTCGCATTAGGTACGGCTTTGCAGGAACCGGCGCCCCTGGATCTGCGTGTGAACACGCATCGCTCCAATCGCGAGACTGTGCTTAAAAGCTTGCGGGACAGCGGAATCGAGGCACGCCCGACGCCGCACTCGCCCATCGGTGTCCGTGTCTCGGGGCGACCGACGCTCAACCGGCACCCGCTCTTCCTCGAGGGGGCGGTTGAGGTGCAGGACGAAGGAAGTCAGCTCGTTGGCTTTCTCCTCGCGCCGCGGCGGCACGACCTCGTGGTCGACTTCTGCGCCGGAGCGGGTGGGAAGTCGCTCATGCTGGGCGCGATGATGAATTCTCAGGGGCGGGTCTATGCCTTCGACGTCTCACCGGGCCGCCTTTCGCGCCTGAAACCCCGTCTGAAGCGCTCCGGCTTGTCGAACCTGCACCCTTACCTGCTGAGAAATGAGCACGACACCAAGGTGAAGCGGCTCGCAGGTAAGATCGACCGCGTGCTCGTGGACGCCCCGTGCAGCGGTCTGGGCACCTTGCGTCGTAATCCGGACCTCAAATGGCGCCAATCACCGGCGAGCGTCGCGGAAATGCGGCCGAAGCAGGCGGCAATCCTCCGCGCGGCCGCTACGCTAGTGAAACCGGGCGGGCGAATGGTTTATGCCACTTGCAGCCTCCTTCGAGAGGAAAACGAGGACATCGTTGCGGCTTTTCAGGCTGAACACCCTCAATTCGCCATCGTTCCCTGCGACCGGGAGCTCCAGTTACCGTCCCTTGGGACAATGTCTGACCGGTCGCTTCGGCTCTGGCCGCACGTTCACGGAACTGACGGCTTTTTCGGCACCATATTCGAGCGCCAAAGCGGGTAAAGCCTGCGTATGCTTTCCCTGTAAATTCAAGGCGCGGCACGCGATTCGCTATTCTTAAATGCTTTGCTGCCTATACTGAACTTAGGTAGACTCCACCCGTCCAACAGCCGGCTTACCTGATTTCTTAAGGAGTACTATGTTTACAGGGGTTTACGATCTGCCGTGGTGGGGTTACGTGGTCTACGCGCTCGTGGTGACGCACATCACGATTGCGGGGGTCACGATCTATCTTCACCGCCATCAAGCGCACCGTGCCCTGGACCTGCATCCGCTCCCCAGCCACTTCTTTCGCTTCTGGCTGTGGCTCACGACCGGCATGGTCACCAAAGAATGGACTGCGATTCACCGCAAGCACCACGCCAAGGTGGAAACCGTCGAGGATCCGCACAGCCCCCAGATTTACGGTATCCGTAAGGTCCTGTGGGAAGGTGCCGAGCTCTACCGGTCCGAATCGAAGAATGCCGAAACGGTAGACCGGTACGGGCACGGAACGCCTGATGACTGGGTCGAGCGCAACGTCTACAGCCGCTTCAGCGCGTACGGCATTGTCCTGATGCTCTTTACGAATTTCGTTCTGTTCGGCTTCGTGGGCGTATCGATCTGGGCCGTGCAGATGCTTTGGATTCCATTCTTTGCCGCGGGCGTCATCAACGGCATCGGCCATTTCTGGGGCTATCGCAACTTCCAACCCGGTGACACGAGCAGGAACATTGTTCCCTGGGGCATCCTTATCGGCGGCGAAGAGCTGCACAACAACCATCACGCCTACGGTACCTCTGCGCGTTTCGCGAACAGATGGTATGAATTCGACATCGGCTGGGTCTACATCCGCACGCTCGAAATGATGGGGCTGGCTGAAGTAAAGAAGGTGGCGCCGCGCCTCAAGCTCGAAGCGGGCAAGACGCATTGCGATCTTGCCACCCTGCAGGCAGTCGTTACGCATCGTTATGAGGTGCTCGCGAAATACGCGAAGTCCCTGCGCACGACGTGCGCCGACGAGATGCGTTCGCTTCGCGCCAGTGCGGTGAACGTCGACTTTGAAGCGCTCAAGCGCTGGCTGCACAACGATACCAGCGCACTTCCGCAGAACGAACTGGAGCAGCGTGAACGCGTGCTGAAGGCCAATACCCGGCTCGCAACCGTCTATACGATGCGTGATGAGCTTGCCGCCCTCTGGCAGCGCTCGACCGCTTCGAAAGAACAGCTGGTGCACCAGCTCGAAGACTGGTGCCGTCGCGCTGAGGCCAGTGGGATTGAAGCGCTGCAGGCCTTTTCTCGACGCCTGCGCTGCTACGCCTGACCGTCATTCAGCGTAACAAATAAAAAGCCCGCGATAGCGGGCTTTTTATTTTCCGGTCAGTGGCTAACCGACGGGCAGAAATTCTTGTGTCGGTCACTCCACTCCCGATGTTGAGGAGGGGTCGGGGGGAGGCGCTAGTTATCCGAACCGTAAAGAAGCGAGGATCAAATTTATTTGATCTTGGTTTCTTTATACATTACGTGTTTGCGGACGACGGGATCGAATTTCTTGATTTCGATCTTGTCCGGCTTCGTCCGCTTGTTCTTGGTCGTCGTATAGAAGTGGCCGGTCCCCGCAGAGGACTCGAGCTTGATTTTTTCCCGCATGTCTCGTGCTCCTTATGCTTCAGATCTCGTCGCGGCCGCGAAGCTCGGCCAGGACGATTTCGATGCCCTTCTTGTCGATCGTGCGCAGCCCCGCGCTCGAGACGCGCAGCCGGACCCAGCGCTTTTCACTCTCGACCCAGAAGCGGCGAAAATGCAGGTTCGGCAGAAAACGCCGCTTCGTCTTGTTGTTCGCGTGGGAAACGTTGTTCCCCACCATCGGCTTCTTGCCGGTGACCTGACATACGCGTGCCATGAAGCTCGTGCTCCAGTACTTGAAAGCGAAGCCGCGGATTTTACGGGAGTTTCGCCTTCGCCTCAACCCTGCTATAGCAATCCGCGCTCAGCAAACGACATCGCCGAATCGCCCCCCACGACGAAATGGTCGAGCACTTTCACGTCGACGAGGGCGAGGGTGTGCTTCAGCGTCTGCGTGAGCGCCTCGTCCGCGCGGCTGGGCTCTGCCACCCCCGAGGGGTGATTGTGGGCAAATATGACCGCTGCGGCATTGAAATGGAGCGCGCGTTTGACGATTTCCCGCGGAAATACGCTCGTCTGCGTCAAAGTCTCCCGGAAAAGCTACTCCACTTCGAGCACGCGGTTCTGT
>JBKJPI010000151.1:0-5676 GCA_046595235.1 Burkholderiales bacterium
AACGATCGAAATGACATCGCCCGTTACGCATTGCCGAATCCTTTCGCCCTGGTCGAATTCGATTTTCGCCTCGTGCGTTGAACCGGTTCATGAAAGTGAAATCGGCCGGTGGGGCAAAGCTGTCATGAAGTCGTGGGCGAAAGCTTTAGTGAGATGAGCAGGTGAACCCTGAACACGTCGCTGCGGTCCTTGGGCTGCTGCTGTTGAGCACGTCCGCGGCGGCTGTGGAGAAGATCGGATCACTGCCCTATCCGTCCAAAGCGATTCGCCTGCTCGTGCCTGCGCCGCCCGGAGGCAGCACGGACGTGATCGCACGCATCGTCGGCGCGAAGCTTTCTGCCCAATTGGGGCAGCAGGTCGTCATCGACAATCGAGGCGGCGCCGGCGGTGTCGTCGCGACCGAGACGCTGGCGCGCAGCGTTCCGGATGGACACACGCTGGGCGTCGTCTACACCCCGCACACGAACCAGCCCGCATTCCAGAAGCTTCCTTACGATCCGGTCAAAGACTTCGCGCCGCTGACGATGATGACCGCAGCGCCGCTCGTGCTCGTGGTGCACCCAGGCGTTGCTGCCGCGTCCGTGAAAGAGCTCGTTGCGCTCGCGAGGGCGAAGCCGCTCGTTTACGGATCCGCCGGAAGCGGCAGCGGCGGCCACCTCTCGGGCGAGCTCCTGAAGCTTCTGACCGGAATCGATGCGACGCATGTGCCTTACAAAGGCGCTGCCCCCGCGGCAATCGACCTTATCGCAGGACAGATTCACTTTCAGTTCGCAGCGCAAATCACGATCGGCGCGTTCGTGAAGAGTGGCCGCCTTCGTGCGCTGGCCGTGACGAGCACAAAACGGGCGACCACGCTGCCTGACCTTCCCACTGTGGCCGAAGCGGGAGTCCCGGGTTTCGAAGTCATCAACTGGTTCGGCATAATGGCGCCCGGGCGCACGCCCATATCGCTGGTTGAACGCCTTCATCGCGAAATCACAACGGCCCTTCGCGCGCCCGAGGTGCGTGAGAAGCTGCTTGCGCAGGGCTCTGAAATCATCGGCAACACGCCTGGGGAGTTCGCGCAGTTTCTCAAGAACGACATTGCGAAATGGGCAAAGCTTGTGAAGGCTGCGGGCATCAGACTGGACTAAGGAGAACACGTGGCACAAGATCTTGAAGGGCTGAAGAAGTGGATCGGCGAGAAAGAAACGGACGTGGATTACGTGACGATCCCGTCCATCTACCGTCTTGCCGCGACGCTCGATCGCGACGACGCAATGCCAAAGTTCGGCGACGCCCTGCCGATCGGCTGGCACCAGCTCCTGTTCCCGCGCATCGTGCGCCATTCCCAGATCGGCCCCGACGGCCACCCGGCACGCGGCGACTTCCTGCCGCCGGTGCCGTTGCCGCGGCGCATGTTCGCAGGCAAGCGCAACACTTTTCATGCGCCGCTCAATCTCGGCGACGAAGTGCGGCGCGAGTCGGTGATTCAAAGCGTCACGCCGAAACAGGGGCGCACCGGACAGATGGTGTTCGTCACGGTAAAAATGGAGATCTACAGCCCGCGCGGCCTCGCCATCACCGAAGAGCAGGACATCGTCTATCGCGAGGAGCCTGATCCGAATGCGCCGCCCCCGCCGCCGCAGAAAGCGCCCGGTGCCGCGGTGTGGTCGAACCGCGTGACGCCCGATCCTGTGATGCTTTTCCGCTATTCGGCGCTCACCTTCAACGGACACCGCATCCATTACGATTACCCTTACGTAACCGAGGTCGAGAAATATCCCGATCTCGTCATGAACGGCGGGCTGACGACACTCCTCGTCTTCGAGCTCGCGCGGGTGCACGGCCCCTCGCCGATCAAAACGATCGCTTCGCGGAACGTCCGGCCGATGTTCGTGAACCGCGAGATCACGCTGTGCGGTGAACCTTCGGCTGACGGCCGCTCGGCCAAGCTGTGGGCGCAGGACGACACGGGTGCGGTGACGCTTTCCGCGGAGGCGGAATTCGAGTAATGGCGGGAGGACCTTTAAACGGCGTTCGCATCGTCGACCTGACGTCTGTCGTTGTCGGGCCGCTCGCGACACAGATCCTCGCCGATCACGGCGCCGACGTGATCAAGGTTGAAAGCCCGGGGGGAGACCTGGGGCGGACCATCGGCGGTCTTGGCGTGACGCCCGGTATGGGCCCGAAGTTTCTGCATCTGAATCGCAACAAACGCTCGATCGTTCTGGATCTCAAGAAGCCGGACGGATACCAGGCGCTTCTGCGGCTCATCGAGCGTGCGGACGTGCTGGTGTGGAACGTGCGGCCGGATTCGATGGCGCGGATGAAGCTCTCGTATGAAGACGTATGTCGGGTGAATCCGAAGATCATCTACACCGGCATGTTCGGCTTCGGCCAATCGGGGCCTTACAAGTCGAAGCCCGCTTACGACTCGATCATCCAGGGCTCCGCCGGCGTGGCTGCGCTCTACCATCGCGCAGTGGGCGAGCCGCGCTATCTTCCCATGGTGATCGCGGACAAGACCGTAGGCTTGATATCAGTGCAGATGATCCTGATGGCGCTGTTTCACCGCGAGCGCACCGGCGAAGGCCAGTCGATCGAAATCCCGATGTTCGAGAACATGGCTGCCTTTGTCCTCTCGGAGCACATGTACCTCAAAACATTCGACCCGCCACGCGGTCCCACGGGCGACCCCCGATTGCTCGACCCCCAGGCGAAGCCGCTCGCAACGCGTGACGGCTACATCTGCGTCTCGGCGAATACGCAGGCGCAGGCTTTCGGCCTTTTCGATGCCATCGGAAGTCCGGAGCTCAAAACGGACGAGCGGTTCAGCACCATCCCGGCGCGCTTCAGAAACGTCGGCGAGTATTTCCGCATTCGTGCGGAGGCGCTCAAGGAAAAAACGACGGCTGAATGGCTGGAGATCTTCGAAAAGGCGGACGTGCCCGCAATGCCGTATCACACGCTCGACTCGCTCATGGAGGACCCGCACCTTGCGGAAGTCGGCCTTTTCGAGACCATCGAGCATCCGACTGAAGGCACCATCGTCAACATGACGCTCCCCAATAAACTGTCAAAAGGTGCCCGCAGCGACTTCGCGCCCGCGCCCAAGCTCGGACAACACAGCGTCGAGATCCTTGCCGAGGTGGGTTTCAATGAGGCAGACATCGAGCGCATGGTCGCGTCCCGGGTCACACTCGACGGGCGCATTCGCAAGGACTAAGTCCGGCGCGTTAACAACTTTGCAAGTCGCGTCCACGCACTGCCGCCCCTGGACGTTGAGGCATAATGGGCGCCGTTTTTCGCCCCCTTTTACGCGCTGTTCATCCTCTCAGGAGACTCCAACGATGCTTTCGAAATGGCGGGCCGCGCCCGTTCTCGCCGCGGCCCTGTTCACCTCCGCGGTTGCCGTCAGCGGCGCCTTTGCCGCCCAGGCGGCCGCGCCTTCCAGGGAATACACCCCGTCGGTCGGGCAGGAAGGCAAGGATGTGATCTGGGTACCGACACCGCAGGCTCTCGTCGAGCGCATGTTGCAAATGGCCGGCACGAAGCCGACCGACTACGTGGTGGATCTGGGCTCAGGCGATGGACGCACGGTGATCACGGCGGCGAAGAAGTTCGGCACCCGCGCGCTCGGCGTCGAGTTCAATCCCGACATGGTCGAGCTTGCGAAGCGCAATGCCGAGAAAGAGGGCGTCTCCGACAAAGCCCAGTTCATTCAGGGTGACATTTTCCAGACCGACTTCAGCAAGGCCAACGTACTCACGCTTTATCTGCTGCCGTCGCTCAACGTGAAGCTGCGCCCGATCATTCTCAACATGCGTCCGGGCACGCGGGTCGTGTCGCACGCTTTCACGATGGATGACTGGGAAGCCGACCAGGTCGATTCGGCTGACGGCCGCACGGCTTACATGTGGATCGTCCCGGCCAAGGTCGGCGGCACCTGGAAAATCGACGTCACCGGAAGCCCTGCCCGCGCGTACGAAGCAACTTTCCTCCAGCAGTACCAAAACATCGGTGGCAGTGCCAAGGCCGGCGATCGCACGGTGCAGTTCTCGAACGGCAAACTTCGCGGCGAGCAGATCACTTTCACGATCGCAGACGACACGAACGCTCGCCGCGATTTCGCCGGCCGTGTGGTCGGCAACCGCATCGAAGGCACGGCGAAGGGCGCCGGCGGCGATGCGAAGTTCGTCGCGACGCGCGCGGCCGAAGCGAAGTAACGCGCTCGACGGAAAGGAGGCGGAGGGAAACGAGGTTTCACTCCGTATCTTTACCGGCGCGGGCGGCGCCCGAATGGCGGCCGCCCGTTATTTCATCGGCGGCTGGGTGTCCAGGGTGGCTGGCCGCATAAGGCGGTAGATCGGCAGCTCCGACGGCGCGGCTTCCTGCGGATTCGCAAGCCCACGCTTGTCGCTCGGCACCAGGCCCAGCGACACGAAGCTCGAGGGTGATTCCGGCTCGAGCGCAGCCACTAATATGTTGGCCCCGGACTGCGCCATCGCGAACACGTAGGTACCTCGCGGGAAAAGGCGCTTACGCGTCTGTACTTCGGTCGAAATCGTGCTGCGGATGTGTCCTTCCACAAAAAGTGTCCCCTGACGGCGATCGGTGACGTCGTAACCTTCGACTTCGAGCTCGACCGGCTCTTTGAGACGCGTGACGTGTATTCCTGACAGCGCAAGACGCCTCGCGACTTCCGCATGTGAAGGCAGCATGAGATAAGCAAAAGGTCGCGCGCGGCTCAGGGCCGGAAGCGCCTCGCGGGGGTCGATCCAGTCGACTTCCACCTCTTTCGCTTCACCGCTGACAGGATCCATCATAGCGAGATTCTGCTTTCGCATTGGCATGCGAAGGGTCACGGCTACGAGATCGTCTGCTTTGACCTCGCGCCCGCGGCGGATCGTATCTTCGCGCGCCGCCCGCGTAGCCTTCCGGACTTCGCTCGCGTTCTCAGCAGTGGTTTTGAGCAGGCTCGCCAGAACGACATACTGCGTGTGCACGCGCCGCGCGAAGCTGTCGCGGCCGATGCCGACGCCGCGTGTCTCCACCAGGAACGATAGTGCGTTCTGCAGCCCTGCGTAGTTGCGGCCGATATCGGGCGCAGCCCCGCCGCCGGCAACACGCTTGTCGGTGACATCGTAGCTCGTCGTGTAATACCAGAAATGGCTATAGCCGGCAGCGCCGACGTCCTGCAGGATCGAGCGGCTGAAGACGCGCTCGGACATCTCGGTCAATCTTCGATCGACATTGGGATGCGTGGCGTAGGCCATCGTGAAATCGTACGCCTGCAGCGCATTGAATTTATCGACCCAGCGTGTTGCGACGCTGAACTCGTGCGCATCGACGAATACGTCAGGCGGAAGCTCGGACGTAACGCGCCGGATCGCGGCGGTTTCGGGGAGGTCCACTTTGATGTGGTCGCGGTTGATGTCGACGCAGTTCGCGGTTGCACGCCAGAAGTATTCGCTGCCATCGGGGTTTGCGCGCGGCACGATAACCACGGTGATGCGGTCGAGCAGTGGTTTCAGCTCGCCTTCTGCCAGAGCGCGCGCGAGTACGAGCATCGCTTCGCCGCCTGCCGGCTCGTTGCCGTGAAGCTGGCCTACCAGCGTAACCACGGGACGCTCGAGGCGCTGCAATTCGGCAGGCAGGAAGCGCCTGGCGTTCGTGAACAGCAGCGCGGGCAGC
>JBKJPI010000386.1:0-6117 GCA_046595235.1 Burkholderiales bacterium
GGCAATGATTGGTGGGGGCTCGCCCGGCACGTCCGGTTGCCCCGGCTTGGGCGGATCACGCTGTGGAACGACCGGCTCCATGTCGGGACGGACCGGCGGTCGGGGGATCTCCCGTACGGGTTCGTCCCCGTTTGGCTCACGGCCGGGATTCGGTATGTACATGGCACGCTCCTCGTTTGAAAGCGATGTGCAACAGACGTGCCGCAGAAATGGCGCGCGGCTTCGTTTACCTCACCGCGGTAGTAGACGTGGCCAGTCGCAAGGTGCTGGCGCACAAGGTGGCGTCACGCTCGAAGCGACTCACGCGAAGTTCCACTGACGTTGTATATCACGCGATCAGGGGCGTATGCTGCCGGTAGCCATGTATCGGCCCCGGAGGCAGTCGGTCGACCGAATAGAGAAGTTGTACCAATGTGCAAATTGGTATGCCCCTGCTTTTTTGAGTAACGTGTCTCACGTAAGAGAGTTATATAAGTCAAGTTTTAACCATGGAGGAGAACATGAAACGATTGATCGCGGTGGTGTGCTTTATGCTTGCAGCAGCGCCTGTTGCGTTTGCGCAGGACAAGGCGAAGGACATGGAGAAAAAAGCGGCCGCGGCGATCGAGAAGTCGGCCAAGCCCGAAACGCCGAAAGGCGCTCAGGTGGCGAGCGAAAAGGCCAAGGGCTCGACGATGGATGCCGAAATGTCGGCCAAGGGAGAACAGGCGAAGAAAGAGTCGAGCGAAAAGCAGAAAGCCCGGCAGGCGAAGAAGAAGTGCGAGAAGGAAGCGAAGGACACAAAGCTCAAAGGCAACGAGCGCAAGCAATTCATCAAGGAATGCTTGGCGAAATAGAAACTGTTTTTTCGGATATTGACTCGAGGGGCATACGTTCACGGTATGCCCTTTTTTCGTAAAAAAACGTGTTTTGGGTAAGTAGAGTTATGTAATCCTTTTCGTGGATTAACAAAAGCGACGCGGGCAATCAGCACAATCCTCATTCCTTCAACTTGTTGCACCGGCACGCGTCGTCTGTCGAACGGGCGCTTTCGACGCGTGCCGGTTGCTGTTTTGACCGAAACACTGATCTGCCCATGTTTCTAGGACCACCCGTAAGTTGAGAGAATGGCTCCCACGACAAAGGAGGGAGCTGCTGAAGAAGAGCCGTTTTGCCCTAGGTTCAAAGCATGCCCCTATATCTCAGCCCGGCAGTCAGCGCGCACTTGACAAGCCCGCGATCTTCGGCTCGGTGTGTGATCCTGCGTTAAATGCGATCTCGTCGGCGGGCAGATTGCTGGCGGCAAAACTATAGCGCATCACTTCCATCGCTGCGAGCCAGTACAGCGATTGCTAACCGGGCGGAAACCACGCTTTCAGCCCGAAATGCGACGGCACATAAATGACGAGCGGAAATGCCAACATGAGAAGCACGAGATACATCCGCGGAGAAAGGCGGCTCTGCCTTTCACCCGGGCCGTAAACCCAGTTGATGTTTTCATCCTGCGGCCGCACAACGGCATAAGTGACAGGCAGAACGATCCACGCCAATGCCGTCTGTGCGACGAACGCCCGAGCATCGTAACCCAGGCGAGCGAGCATCCACAGCAGCGTGACGGGCAGCACGAGGTGAAAAAGAGACAGCGCGCGCAGGTAGCGCGGCTTCGCCGGGTCGAACATGTAGCCGGCAAGATCGGTCACGCGTAAGCCGAATAGCAGCCGTCCCAGAAAGCTCGCGCTCCACAGCAGCTCCGGAAGCAGCACGCCGACCGCCATCATACTCGCGAGCAGCGCGCTCTCGAACCATAGCGCAACCGCCGTGCCGACGAGCGCGATATCCGAAAACCACAGGAAATTGCGCCAGCCGTAGCACACTGCATACACGGGAAGGATGGCTGCCACCATGCCCGTATATCCGAGCTTGATCCAGAGGGGGATAGTGTCTTCCATGGTGATGATCGGCGCGCTTTTTGCTCGGGAGGATGCGCGCTCAGGCGCACCGCTTGGAGGTCCCGCGTTGAACATTGCTTCACGAAGTCGGTCTTCTCTTTGTGCTCCTGAACGCGGGCCGGTAGCTCGAAGCCAGAGCGTCGGTGTCCAAAGCTGAAAGATGGGGGTTCCAGTTCCTCCTGGCCCGCCTGCGCGGCCGCGAGCGCAATGCTCTGGCGGCTGCGGCGTTCACGGTGTTTGCTGCAGGCTGTAGCACCACTATCGTACCACCGGAGTCGCCGGCCGAGCCTGTAACCGCGTTCCTGCTCGACCACGGGCGCACACCGAGCCTTATCCTGCCCACGGCTGACAGCAACATGACGCGCTACGTGTACGGGGACTGGAACTGGTACGCGCTGCGCAACACGGGGCCACTGGATGGATTGCGTGCGCTGTTCTGGCCGTCGCAAGGCACACTCGGCCGCCGCGATTTACCCGGGCCGCCTGACGCGCACATCATCCGTGAGCGAGTACGAGCCGACACCATCCAGGAACTGCTCCCGATCACCGTGGCTCGCGCAGACGTCGAGCGGCTGCGCAGACGGCTGGATGAAGAGCATCGCGCTGGAGCGCAGGTCGCGATGGCCGAAGCGCTGGATATCCAGTTCGTACCACACCCCCGCAAGTACAGCTACTTCCACAACTCCAACCATGCGGTCGCGGGTTGGCTTCGGGAGCTGGGCTGCGAAATTCCCGGACCCGCGTTTCATTCCCGGTGGCGCGTCGAGCAGCGTTGATTCCTCAAGAGTACGATCCCTCGAGTTCCTGGAGGATAGCCGCCACTTCATCGCCGACGTCGCGCCACTCGTCTCTTCGTCAGCCACCTTGGCGAAGTGGTCTTACGAAAAAACGGGGACGGGTCGCGGCCTCCACGATCCAGGCCCTCGCGCGTCGTGCGAGAGAAAGCGGCCTCCCGACCAGCGGCCGATGCCGGTATCCGGATCGGGCGTGATGTTGGTGCCATAGATCGTGCCGAAAGGCGGTTTGCAGGGGCCGGCCTCCTGCATACGGCTTGCCGCCGGCCGCGCTGTGACAATCAATGCAGTTGCCGATAACCGCGAGCTGCGCCCCTTTTGCAAGGATAGTGGGATCGAACGACGATTTTGATGGCGGCTCGATGAGCGCGAGCGCGATCAGGGTGGTACAAGCTGCCAAGAGCAGCGTCGTTGCCAGCGCCGGGCCTACAAACGCACCAAGGATACGGGTAAGGACGTCTAAGAGAACGTCCCATTCACCAGGGCCGGCACGTGGTCCTTACGACTTCGCCACCTATGCAGTGCACCCGCTATTGGGATCCGTATTTTGGCCCGCTCGTTTCGCTAACTGCGGTCAGTTACAGCCGTCAACGCATCCGATCAACTGCGCTTTCGGAGAGGCCGCTTCTTCTCGTCGGCCCTAACGAGCAGCACCGGCACCGGCGCATTCCGCAGCACCCGCTCCGCGTCGCTGCCCAAGAGCATTCGGTTGACACCGCGCCGTCCATGCGTACCCATGACGATCAGGTCGGCCCGCTATTTCCGCGCTTCGTCCAGGATCACGTCCGACACGGCCCTGCCGCCGCTCTCGACCAGAGACTCGTCGACATTCACGCCCTGCTTGAATCGTGCTGCACGTCGACGATCAGCAGCGCGTCATTGCTTTCGAATGCCATTGGCAACCCGCGAAACTACGTAGAACTCATTGTCTGTGCTGCGAAGCAGCCGCAATTGATGCAGATCAACAAAATCACCACTGCGCGATGCATACTGCTTGGCATCCCTTGACTTCATGACAGAGGCGCGACGATGACTCAAGTAATCCCGGAGACCCCGCCCGATTTCGAGGACACACGCGTGACGGAGCGTCCTGACGGCTTCTATTGGCAGTCGAAAAGCGGCGGCCGCGAATACGGCCCGTTTACGACGCTCCTCGAAGCTGTCCAAGACATGGAACAGCAGAAGGAGTCCATGTTCGAGCCCGGTGAAACTGCGCAGGAAGCGAGGGATGAAATCGGTATCGCGGACTGGAACGACCCCGATACGGGCGAGCCTGCGGAAGAAAACGGGATCCGCACGGAAGAACATTAAGGGCGATTGCAGCCGCGCCGGGCTGCGGGCCAGAGCTTCCACGATCTGGCAACTCTTCGCGCTGACTGATCCGGCGGTGCGGCAGGTGCTGTCTACCACCCATCGCCTGGACGCGCGACTCAGACCGATAACGCTTTTCGCTGCGCCGCTTCGCGCGCCTGCTCGCGCGCCGCAATCGACGCCAGGGTCCCTATGTCCTCGGCGAGCGCCCGGATAATATCGTCGCCGCAACGATGCCGATCAGACGGCCGCCCATGCTGACGATCGGCACGCGCCGCACGCCCTTTGTGCCGCATCAGTTCCAGGGTTTCGCGCATGCCGTCGTTCTCCTTGGCAGTGAACAGCATCGAGCCCATGATTTCACCGACGCTGATCTCGCCGGCCTCCAAGTCCAGTGTCATGATTTCGACGACCAGATCCCGGTCCGTGATGATGCCCAGGAGCCGTTCGGTTTTGTCGTTATACGCAGCACGCTCTTCGCTTCATCGTTTTCGATCGCATTCGTTTGCGGAGGTCCGAATATGTGATGCATTACAAGCGCGCCGCTTGATCCAGATCAACACGCCCGCCTGCAGGTCGGCTAATGTTCAATCGGTAGGCTTCAACACCAGAATATATCCGGCTTGGATGAAACTATCGTTCCACCCTTTGTCCGTCCTTCACCCGTCAGCAATGGAGCATCACAGATGACACCCACACAACTGAAACAGGGGTTTTCTGGGCGCCCGGCACCCGGATCGTTGCGGGCGCCGCCGGGACGAAAATGGCTCTTTATGCGTTGCGCGGTGGTATCGTCGGGCTCGTCATTGGCGCCGCAGGGGCGCTGAACGGTCTCCGGCTGAAGAGATAACCACGGCAACGCGAACGTGCCTACGCGAGAAATTCCGCGAGACGAGTGGGACTCGTTTCTCGACAGCTTCAGCCGCCAATACGCTGGCTGGCTGAGCACGGTTGAGGTGCTCGGCTCCGCGATCGGCGCCCAGGTCCAGTCGCGTGAACAGTCCCTGAGCGGGATTACGGCTGAGCTGAAAGGGAAGAACCGAGATGTAATCTCGATCCTTATCGGCACTACGCCCGACGATCATGTCACTCATGTCATCCACGCGCCGTCCCATGTGCGCCTTAAAGAATCGGCAGAAGGGGCGCACGAAGCGCTGCAGATCGAGTCGGAAAACGGAGTGACGACCCTCCTGACTTTCCGTTCGACGATTCGGTCGGAGCTGGTGGACGGATATGTCTCGCGCTAGTCACTCCGTATCGGGCGGCCCGGCGCACGTCTTTTGACTCACCAAGAGGAGATGCTCATGCCGAAATGCGACGCATGCGGGAATGACTACGATAAATCCTTTCAGGTCGTAGCCCAGGGTAAGACCCATACTTTCGACAGCTTCGAATGCGCAATTCACGCGCTCGCACCAACCTGCGCACATTGCGGTGTTCGCATCGTCGGCCATGGCCTGGAGAAGGACGGCCGGATTTTTTGCTGCGATCACTGCGCCGAAAAGGAGGGCGTGACCGGACTGCGAGACCGCGCGTGAGCAGCGCTCTTCACCGACCACTCACCTGAAGCAAGGAGACTCAAATGCAGAAACTCAAGGATGTAATGAGCCGTGACGTGAAGGTCATCAGTCCCGACGCGACGATCCGGGAAGCCGCCAGGAAAATGCTCGAAGGCGACTTCGGAATGATGCCGGTGGAAGAGAACGATCGCATGATCGGTGCGATCTCTGACCGTGACATCGCGATTCGCGGCGTAGCTGAAGGTAAGGATTCGAACACCAAGGTTCGTGACGTCATGTCGGAAGGCATTACCTGGGCATACGAAGATGACTCTGTCGAGGAGGCAGCCAGGATCATGAGCGAGCACCAAATCCGGCGTCTGCCGGTGGTGAACAGCGCCAAGCGGCTCGTTGGTATTGTCGCGCTGGGCGACTTTGCAGTTGAGAGCGCGGACATCGAGTCTGCCGCTGAAGCGCTTTCGGAAATATCGAAGCCTGCGTAGCTCGAGTTCCGGGGCAAATGAAAGGGCGCCGAGGCTTCTTGCAACTGATTAACGGCTGTATTGCTTGGCTAGTTCCGAAAGA
>JBKJPI010000172.1:0-9587 GCA_046595235.1 Burkholderiales bacterium
TTCCCGGGGTAGTGCTCACCGGGCCGGAACTGCGAATGTGGGGGAAGTTTAGCGCGCGCGACCGCGCAGCAGCAGGCCGGCCGGCAGGACGCGGGCTCGAGAGAATGAAGCAAAGGCCTGAAACGGGGCAGTCACGGGGAAAATATAGCAAAGATCCGTCGCAAAGTGCAAACCTACTTTGCGCCGACTGGAATTTGAACTGAATCGCGGGCAAAGCCCGCCGATTCGAGCTTGAAACTGCCACGAACGACCCTGGTACGCATACCACTCGTTCTTTCGTAGGTCTTGCTGTTTATCCACCAAGGCGCCGGGCCGCCCCAAGGCTTGGTGCTAACTTACCGTACCGGCCGAAAGTAGGTTTTCACTTTCGGACGTATGAGTTCACTTTCGGACGTACCCATAAATCCAGATTACATAACCGGACAACGCGTAAGCGCTGAAGAGCAAGAAAAGGATTTCGGGGAGGGTGCTTGCGAAGGCG
Organism: Burkholderiales bacterium; assembly: GCA_046595235.1. Taxonomy (GTDB): domain Bacteria; phylum Pseudomonadota; class Gammaproteobacteria; order Burkholderiales; family SG8-41; genus JAQGMV01. The sequence goes on from JBKJPI010000172.1 coordinate 482, forward strand.
ATCAGGAATACGAGCCCCAAGGTGATGCTCACGACCACGGGAAACGACACGCTTTTACGCAGGTTGATGTCCTTCCCGCTATAGAACTTGAAATTGCTGACCATCGAAAGCCCGGCAAACATCGTGACACCCCAGGCAAGCCAGCGCACGTCGGGCCCGTGCACGTCGTATTGCTCCATCGCCCAGACGAGTCCGGCGACCAGGCTCGCCGCGGCGGGGCTGGGGAGGCCTTGAAAGAATCGTTTGTCGACGACTTCGATGTTCGTATTGAAGCGTGCGAGCCGAAGCGCGGCGCACGCACAATAGAGAAAAGCCGCTATCCAGCCCAGTTTGGTTGTAAGCCACGGCCCGAGCATCGCGACAGTTTGCGAGGCGGCAAATTCCTGGAGCGCCCAGTGATAGACCACGAGCGCAGGGGCCACGCCGAATGACACCATGTCAGACAGACTGTCGAGCTCCGCGCCAAAGGCGCTCTCGGTGCGGGTGAGCCGCGCGACGCGCCCATCCATTCCGTCGAGCACGAGCGCGACAAAGATCGCCATTGCCGCTTGCTGGTAGCGGCCGCCCATCGCCTGCACGATCGCGTAGAAGCCAGCGCATAGCGCCATGATCGTGAAAAGGTTGGGCAGCCAGTAGATGCCCCGGCGCCCGAAGCGCGACTTGATGAAGAGCTTGCTCTCTCGAGGCTCCATACTTCCTCTGCGTTTACCTCCCATAAACGATCGGTAGATCGCCGAAGGAAGAGCGCTTACGGAGAGAAACCTTGGGTCTCCCTCTGTTCTTACACCGAGCCGCGGCTACGGGCGACTTGTCGACCGTCTGGCTTTATCGCCGCGGCAGGTTCCGGAGAGAAACCCAGGATTCTCTCCGGACGTGATCAACCAATTCTTAGTTCTTCGTCTGATCCACGAGCCGGTTTTTCTTGATCCACGGCATCATGTCGCGAAGCTTCGCGCCGACGATCTCGACCTGCTGCTCGGTGCCGATGCGGCGCAGGGCTTTCAGCGTTGGTGCTCCCGCACGGTTTTCGAGGATGAATTCGCGGGCGAACTGGCCGGTCTGGATTTCCTTGAGGATGCGCTTCATCTCAGCCTTGGTCTCTTCGGTCACGATGCGCGGACCGCGCGTGAAGTCACCGTACTCTGCAGTGTTCGAAACCGAATAACGCATGTTCGCGATGCCGCCCTCGTAAATCAGGTCGACGATGAGCTTTACTTCGTGCAGGCACTCGAAGTACGCCATTTCGGGGGCATAGCCGGCTTCGACAAGGGTATCGAATCCTGCCTGAATGAGCGCCGTCAGACCGCCGCAGAGGACGACCTGTTCGCCGAAAAGGTCAGTTTCGCATTCTTCCTTGAAGGTGGTCTCGATCACGCCTGCGCGTGCCGCGCCGATTGCGGCGGCGTAGGAGAGCGCGACGTCGCGGGCTTTGCCCGATGCATCTGCATGAATCGCAATGAGCGAAGGCACACCGCCGCCCTGCGTATAAGTTGAGCGTACGAGATGCCCCGGTCCCTTGGGCGCGATCATGATGACGTCAAGATCTGCGCGCGGCTCGATCTGTTGGAAGTGGACGTTGAAACCGTGCGCGAAGGCGAGCGTGGCGCCCTTCTTGATGTTCGGCTCGATCTCCTCCTCATACACCTGCGGGTGATGCTCGTCGGGAAGCAGCATCATCACGAGATCCGCTCCGCTCACTGCTTCCGCGACTTCTTTCACTGCGATGCCGGCGTTTTTCGCCTTGTTCCAGGAAGCCCCGCCCTTGCGCAGACCGACTGCGACATCGACCCCCGAATCCTTCAGGTTGTTTGCGTGCGCGTGGCCCTGTGAGCCGTAGCCGATGATCGCGACCTTCTTCCGCTTGATGAGGGAAAGGTCCGCGTCCTTGTCGTAATAGATTTTCATGTGGTTTCTCTGCAGTCGATTCGTAAAAAGTAGAACTAGGCTTTCAGGATGCGATCCCCGCGCCCTATACCGGACGCGCCGGTTCGCACCGTTTCGAGGATCGCGGCACGGTCGATCGCCTTCAGGAATGCGTCGAGCTTCGATCCCGTTCCGGTTACTTCGATGGTGTAATCCTTTTCGCTCACGTCGATGATCCGGCCACGGAAGATATCCGCCATGCGCTTCATCTCCTCGCGATCCTTTCCGACCGCGCGCACCTTCACCAGCATCAGCTCACGCTCGATGTGTTCGCCGTCGGAAAGATCTACTACCTTCACGACGTCGACGAGCTTGTTGAGCTGCTTCGTGATCTGCTCGACCACCTCGTCCGATCCCGAGGTGACGATAGTCATCCGCGAAAGGGTTGCGTCTTCCGTGGGCGCAACCGTGAGCGACTCGATGTTATAGCCGCGCGCGCTGAAAAGACCGGACACGCGTGAAAGCGCTCCTGCCTCGTTCTCGAGCAGTACTGAAACGATGTGCCGCATATATGTTCTTGTTGGTTATACGAGAATCATCTCCGACAGCCCTTTGCCGCCAGGCACCATCGGGAATACGTTTTCGGTCTGATCCGTTATGAAGTCCAGAAACACGAGGTCATCCTTGCGCGAGAAAGCTTCGATCAGCGCAGGTTTGACGTCTTCAGGCTTGTCGATCCGCATGCCGACATGGCCGTAGGCCTCGGCGAGCTTCACGAAGTCCGGCAAGGCATCCATGTAAGACTCGGCGTAGCGGTTGCCGTGGAAGAACTCCTGCCACTGCCGCACCATGCCCATGTAGCGATTGTTCAGGTTCACGAGCTTGATCGGCAGGTGGTACTGCTTGCACGTCGAGAGCTCCTGAATACACATCTGGATGCTCGCTTCACCCGTGACGCAGGCCACCTGAGCACCGGGGTGTGCAAGCTGCACGCCGACGGCGGACGGAAGACCGAAACCCATGGTGCCGAGCCCGCCCGAATTGATCCAGCGACGGGGCTTGTCGAATTTATAGAACTGCGCAGCCCACATCTGGTGCTGCCCCACGTCTGACGTGACGAATGCATTTCCACCGGTCACTTCGTACAGCTTTTCCACCACATATTGCGGTTTGATGATGGCACTCGAGCGATCGTAGTTGAGGCAATCCCGGCCGCGCCAGAGCTCGATCTGGGACCACCACGTCTTGAGCGACTCGGCATCGGGACGACTTTTGGAGGCTTCGAGCTGACGCAACAGCTCGTCCAGCACCTCGCCGACGTTTCCAACAATCGGGATGTCCACTTTCACGCGCTTCGAGATCGAAGACGGGTCGATGTCGATGTGGATGATCGTGCGCGGCTCTTCGAAAAAATGCTTCGGGTTTCCAATCACGCGATCGTCGAACCGCGCACCGATTGCGATCAGCACGTCGCAGTGCTGCATCGCCATGTTCGCTTCGTAGGTGCCATGCATGCCGAGCATGCCGAGGAACTGACGGTCGGTCGCCGGATAGCCGCCGAGCCCCATGAGCGTATTGGTTACAGGAAGCCCCAGAAGCTGCACGAAGCGCGTCAGTTGCGGCGCCGAATCGCCCAGAATGATTCCGCCCCCGCTGTAAACCATCGGCCGCTTGGCATCGACGAGCGCCTGGATCGCCTTCTTGATCTGTCCCGAATGCCCTTTGACGACGGGGCTGTACGAGCGCATCGCGATCTTGTCGGGGTAAACGAACTCGGTCACGTGCGTGGTGATGTCTTTCGGAATATCGACGACGACCGGGCCGGGGCGGCCGGTGGACGCGATGTAGAACGCTTTCTTGATCGTCGAGGCGAGGTCTTTTACGTCTTTCACGAGGAAGTTGTGTTTCACACACGGGCGTGTGATGCCGACCGTATCGCATTCCTGAAATGCATCCTGGCCGATCGCCGCGGTGGGCACCTGCCCCGTCAGGATGACGAGGGGGATTGAGTCCATATAAGCCGTCGCGATGCCGGTAACGGCGTTGGTGACGCCGGGCCCGGAAGTCACCAGCGCTACGCCCACCTTCGTCGTCGACCGCGCGTAACCGTCAGCCGCGTGTATGGCACCCTGTTCGTGCCGGACAAGCACATGTTTGACCGCCGTCTGCTTGAAAAGCGCGTCGTAAAGAAAAAGTACGGCCCCGCCCGGGTAGCCGAAGACATATTCAACGCCCTCTTCCTGCAGGCAACGCAGGACGATCTCTGCACCAGTAATGCTCATAGCGATGTGAAAAGGGGATGAAACCGTGAAGGGGGAACCCGCGACATTAGCAGTTTGGCTCGCTTACGGTCAAGCAAAACGCCTCATTAAACAGTATGATACGTGCGGCCCGTCGCTACGCTGGCGAGGCCTGCGAGACCTTTTAGAGAACGACTTGGGCGCACGGGATTTTGCTAAGATGCACTCGACCCGGCCTTCATAAAACCGGGCGGAGGCGTACTGCGGCACGTCCGAATCGGGCTTTTCGCATGACCTCTCTCGCGATTCGACAAGCAAGGCAACGCCACTGGCTACACAGAAGGAACTTGCAGACTTCCTCGCGGAAGTGGAGCGCCGCGCCTACAAGCAGGCGCTCTTCGGCGTTCGCGACGATCACGCGGCCCTGGACATCGTTCAGGACGCGATGCTCAAGCTTGCCGAGAAATACGCCTCACGCCCCGTGGCGGAGTTGCCGTTACTCTTTCAGCGCATCTTGCAGAACGTCATCCGCGACTTTTACCGCCGCCAGAAGGTCCGGGCGATCTGGACGACGCCGGTTTCAGCGCTTTTTGGCGGCGATGATGGCGAAGATCACGATCCGCTTGAAACTCTTGAGGTGGAAAGCGACTCCAAATGGATGGAACCGCCGCCGGACCAGCTTGCCCGTACTCAAGTGCTTGCTTTGATTGAAAAAGCCCTCGAAAAATTACCTGCACGTCAACGTCAGGCTTTTTTGTTGCGTTACTGGGAGGAAATGGACGTCGCTGAAGCGGCGCAGGTTATGGGTTGCTCGGAGGGGAGTGTCAAAACGCACTGCTCGAGGGCTACGCACGCGCTTGCCGCGACGCTCGAGAAACAGGGGATCAGGTTATGAAAGAGCAGGACGAGCTCGGCGCGAAGATCGCCCGAGTCCTGGACGAAGGCGCCGATGCGCTTTCGCCCGAGCAGCGCGATCGTCTGATCGCCGCACGAAGGCTTGCGTTGTCGCGGCTGCACCCCGCGCGCGCGCCGGCGTGGGTGCCGGCGTGGGCAGGTTCCGTGTCCCGCCTCACTGAACAAAGCTATCTCGGCGTGCGTTACCTCGTGCCTTTCGCGGCCCTTCTTCTGGGCCTGCTCGGGGTCGTGTATGTGCACACGGGTACCGTTTCCAGCGATATCGCTGATATCGATGCGGGGCTCCTCACCGACGAGCTCCCGATCAACGCATTTCTGGATACGACCCTGGATTCATGGCTAAAACGCTCGTCGCGCTGATCGCCGCGCTATGCATCGCGTTCTCCGCCGCCGCAGCACAGCCCAACTCTGACGCCCGAAAAGGGGCGAAGCCCGCATGGGCCGAGCTGAGCGCAGCCCAGCAGCAGGTTCTCGCGCCGCTGCAGCTTGAGTGGGAGCAGCTCGACACGGTCCGCCGCAAGAAGTGGATGTCTATCGCAGACCGTTATCCGACGATGAAGCCTGCGGAGCAGCAGCGTCTCGTCAAGCGCATGCAGGAATGGGCGGCGCTCACGCCAGATGAACGTCGCGCTGCACGTGAGCGATACCAGACGCTGAAAAAGCTTCCGCCGCAGGAGCGCAAAGAGGTTCGCCAGAAATGGCAGGAGCAACAATCCTCGCCGCCGGCAACGGCGCCGGCTGCCGCCGAGCCGCCTGCGAGCGGTAACTAGGTCTCTGCCCGCGGCAGGCGACTTCGGCGGTCGGCATGGCGGGTCGTCCCACGCGGCCTCCCTCGGCCGCCGCCTTCTTTCTCTGAGTTACGAAGTGTGCGCCCTCGCGGCGGTGCTGTGGCTTGCGGGTTTCCTCGTCGGTATCGCCGTGAACGGCCTCCACCTCACGCACGATCGCGTGCTGTTCCAGGTGTACCTCCTGCTCGTATCGGCGCTCTACTTCGTCTTCCAATGGGTGCGCGGCGGGCAGACCCTCGCCATGAAAACGTGGCGCCTGCGCCTCGTCGATGTTGAGGCGCGTCCACTGAGCGCGTGGCGCGCGCTGCTGCGTTATTTCGGGGCCGTGGCGAGTGTCGCGTTATTCGGAACCGGCTTTCTGTGGGCGCTGGTTGATCGCGAACAGCAGTTCCTTCACGACCGCATCGCGGGGACTCGAATCGTAACAGTGCCGGCCTCGAACGAGACCTAGCGACGTTCCTGGTACCACATCATGCCAAGCGCAATACCGAGAAACACGAGCGTGGGCGTCACCGCGGCAAACGCGGCTGGCCAGTCGTAAAGCAGCCCGAGCGAACCGAACAGGCGGTTCATCATGTAGAACGCGAGACCGAGCATGATTCCGGTAAAAATACGTGCGCCCACCCCGCCCTGACGCTTCTGAAACAATGCGAACGGAACGGCAAGCACCATCATCACCAGCACGGCAACCGGATACATTCCCTTCATCCAGAGTGCGATCTCGTAACGCAGCGCTTTCTGGCGGTTCTCCTTAAGATGCTGCGTATAGGAATACAGGCTCCACGCGGACATGCGGTCCGGCTTGATGAGCAGCATCGACAGTAGCTGCGGCTCGAGGACCGAGGTCCACTCGAGGGTCGGTATCTGTTTCACGGAGGCCCGCTGCCCTTCGAATGTCGTGCGCACGACGTCGGTCAGATTCCAGGTTTTTTCCTTGAGATAGGTGCCACTGTCTGCAAGACTCAAGGTTAGCAACCGGTAATCTGCGTCAAACTCGTAAATGCGGATGCGCTTCAACCGGGCCTCCGGCGTGACCTCGCCGACGTTCACGAAGTTGTAGCCGTCTTTCACCCATAAGCCTGACCTGAACTCCTGCGCGATGATGCCGGCGAGCGCGAGCGAGCGCGTGCGCTGCGCGAATTGCTCGGCCGGCGGGCCGATGAACTCGCCGAACGCAAACGTGATCACTGCGAAGACGGCGCCGATGCTCACGAGCGCACCGTTGAGCCGCCAGAGCGAGACACCCGAAGCCCGGATTACCGTGTATTCCGTGCTGGCGACGAGTTGCGCCATCGCGAAAAGCGTCCCGATGAGCGCCGCGATCGGGAAAACTTCGTATACGTGGGCCGGGAGCGACAGGAGGACGTGCAGCGCGATGTGCTTCAGGCGATAGCCGCCGCGCCCGAGGTCTTTCATTTCTTCGACCAGGTCGAAGAAGGCGAACAGCATTAGTAGCGCCAGCATGACGAGCGCGGTCGCCACGACGATCTCGGTCGCGATGTAACGGCGGAGCGTTTTCACCTGAGGATCCGCAGGAGCGGCACCACTCGTAAGCGCCGGTAAAAAAGCACGACCAGCACGCCGAGCATCACTGCATGCACCGCCAGGCCCAGCGCGAAATGCATGCGCGACTGGGCAATCGAGGCCTGTACGATCGAAAGAAGATTGCTGTAGGTCATGTAGATCAGCAGCGCGAGAACCAGGTTCATGGAGCGGCCCGCGCGCGGGTTCACGAACGACAGGGGTATCGCAATGAGGGAAAGGATGAGCGCGCTGAGCGGCAGCCCTACACGCCACGAGAGCTCCGCGAGATTCCGCGGGGTGCGGTCTCGCAGCAGGTCCAGCGTCGCAGTCGTCTTGGACGTCGGTGCGCGTGCTCGCGCTTCACCGATTTCGACGCGCATCGCGTAGCGCTCGAACTCATAAACGCGGTATTCGGGTGTTCCTGGCGCACCTTCGTAACGCCGCCCATTGAGAAGGACGAGGAAGCGATCGCCGTTGTCCGCAATTTCCTGGAACCCGCGCCGCGCGACCATGACCCCGAGTTTCTGGTGCTGGTTCGAGCTTACGAACACGTTGGCGACGATGTTCTCGGAACCCGAGACTTCCTCGACGAAGTAAACCCGCTCCGCACGACTCGACTCGCGAAAGACGCCGGGAACGATTGCGGAGACGTCATCGCGACTATCCATGAGCCGTCTCAGATCTTCGGATCGGCTGACAGCCCAGGGCGAAAGCACGAGCGACAGAAGGCCGATCACAATTACAAGCGGGACTGTGAAGGCCAGCACTGGACGGATCCAGCTGACGAGGCCGACGCCGCTCGAGAACCACACGACCATCTCGGAGTCCTTGTAGCTGCGCGTCAGTGTCATCAGCACTGCGATGAATGTCGTCAGCGAGAGCAGTACAGGCAGATAGTTGAGCAGCGTGAACCCGAGAAGCGCGAGGACGCCTGTTGCGGTGATGATGCCGATCGCCGCCTGCCCGAGCAACTTCACGAGTTGCATCGTGAGCGTAATGCCGAGCAACACGAAAAAAGTCGCGACTCCAGCGGTCGCGAACTCTCGCACGAGCGCCTTGTGGAAGATCATGGGAGCGCAGCGACCTGAACGATCGCCAACGCTCGCATGAGCGTGTGCAAGATCATGAGAGCGTAGCGACCGGAACGATCGCAAGCGCTCGCGCGAGCGTGTGGAAGATCATCGGGCTTTGCTTTTGCTCGAGGTTGTGCGGATAATCTTAGCCGTAATCATTCATGAAGCTTCGACGCGCGGCAACTCGCTGAAGCGCGATTCCTGTTCATGAATAATGCGGGTGAGACTGGAGCTTAACCCTTCCGCACAGGAGCAAGACGCGTGGAATTTAGCATAAAAAGTGTGCAGCCGGGACGCACGAAAAGCGGCTGCGCCATCGTCGGCGTCTTCGCTGCGCGGAAGCTCTCCGCCGCTGCCGCGCAGCTCGATGACGCTGCGAAAGGTCACCTGACATCGATTCTGCGTCGAGGGGACATGCAGGGAAAAAGCGGCAGCACGCTCATGCTTCACAATGTCCCCGGTGTCACTGCCGAACGTGTACTTCTCGTGGGACTCGGCGCTGAAGACGAATTCGGTGTGAAGCAGTACCGCGAAGCGATCTCGACTGCGATGCGCGCAGTAAACATGAGCGGCGCGGGCGACGCCGAGCTGCATCTCACGGCACTAGAAGTAAAAGGACGCGACACGCAATGGCGCGTGCAGCAGGCGGTGACGCTCACGCAGGAAACGATGTACCGCTTCGACGCGATGAAAAGCCGGAAGG
>JBKJPI010000190.1:0-6260 GCA_046595235.1 Burkholderiales bacterium
GCTCGAGCTGCGCGAGCTCGACCTGTACTTTCCCTTCGTGGCTGCGCGCACGTTGCGCGAAGATGTCGAGGATAAGACTCGTGCGATCCACGACTCGGCAGGAAAGCCGCTTTTCGAGATTGCGCTCCTGGACCGGCGAGAGGTCGTGATTGAAAATCGTGACCTGTGACTGAGTCAGCGCCACGGCCTCTGCAATCTCATCGACCTTCCCTTTACCCGCAAAGAGCGCAGGGTCCGGGCGCTGCCGCCGGCCCTTAACTACCGTGAGCGCGTCGACGCCCGCACTGGTTGCCAGCTGTTTCGCTTCCGCAAGACTTTCCGCATAACCGGTCGCGCCGAAATCGAGACCGACAAGGACGGCCTGGTTGGTGCTGCCCGTACGGTCGCGCATTAATGAATACGAGTGAACGGGTGAGCCATCAAGTCTCGACGCTTTGATCAGCTTGGAAGTTGACGGGACGCGCAGGAACGACGGTCGAGATCGCGTGCTTGTAGACCATCTGAGTTACCGTATTCTTCAGAAGAACCACGTATTGATCGAAGGAATCGATCTGGCCCTGAAGCTTGATGCCGTTCACCAGGTAAATCGAGACGGGGATGTGCTCCTTGCGCAACGTGTTTAAAAACGGGTCTTGTAATAACTGCCCCTTATTGCTCATGGCACCCTCGCCTTTGTAGTTATTAGGATGTTCACTCTATCTGATTTTCTATCGATGCGCCATTGACTTAGCTGCGTTTGGCGCGCTCATCAACGACTGTTCGAATCACGCTCGGGCGTATGGATTGCGGCCCGTTTTTAGCTCCACTTTCAGTGGCGTTCCCTGCAGTTTGAAAGCCTCCCTGAAGAATCGTTCCAAATAACGCCGATAGCTGTCGGGTACGTGCTCGAGCGCGGTCCCGTGCACGATGATCCGCGGCGGATTGGAGCCGCCCTGGTGTGCGTAGCGAAGCTTTGGCCGTCCATAACCCGCGCGCGGCGGCTGCTGCTGCTCGACCGCGGCCTGGAGCGCACGCGTGAGCTTTGGCGTTGGCAGCTTGGCCATGGCGGCCGCGTACGCCGCTTCCACGGACTTCATCAGGCCGCCGATGCCCTGCCCGGCAAGCGCCGAGATGAAGTGGAGGCGCGCGAACGCAAGGAAACTCAGCTTTCGCGAAAGGACGCGCTTCACGGTCTCGCGATCGGATTCGTCCAACGCCTCCCACTTGTTCACCGCGAGCACGAGCGCCCGCCCTGAATCGAGAATGAAGCCTGCGATGTGCGCGTCCTGCTCGGAAATCTCCTGCCGCGCATCCAGCACGAGAATGACGACGTTCGCATCGGCGATCGACTGCAGCGTCTTGATGACCGAAAACTTCTCTGCGGCTTCGGAAACACGACCGCGCTTTCGCATGCCGGCGGTGTCGATCAGCGTGAATGGGCGGCCCGCGTGCTCGAAGTCGATATAAATCGAGTCGCGCGTCGTGCCCGGCTGATCGAATACGATGACGCGCTCTTCGCCCAGCAGTGCGTTCACGAGCGTGGACTTGCCGACGTTAGGCCTGCCAACGACGGCGATGCGAGGCTGCTTATGGTCGGCTGCGCTTTCGCGCGCACTGTCGGGCAACTCGGCCAGCACGACGTCCATCAGGTCGCTCACGTTTTCGCCGTGGGCGGCTGAAATCGCCAGCGGATCGCCCAGTCCCAGCTCGTGGAACTCGGACGTCGCATTTTCCTGCCGCATGCCTTCGGCTTTATTGACGACGAGCCAGACATGGCGGCCGCTCTTGCGAAGCTCGTCGGCAATGATCCGGTCCTGCGATGTAAGCCCGGCGCGCGCGTCCAGGATGAAGAGTACGACGTCGGCTTCGTCGACGGCCTGACGCGTTTGCCGCGCCATCTGATGATAGATGCCCTCTGTCGCAACCGGCTCGAAACCGCCGGTATCGACTACGAGATAGGCCTTTTGTCCAACACGCCCGGCGGCGTAGTGCCGATCGCGCGTGATACCCGGCTCGTCGTGAACGATCGCATCGCGCGTTTTGGTAAGGCGGTTGAACAACGTCGATTTGCCCACGTTCGGGCGCCCGACGATCACGATGATGGGCGTCACTGCACGGCGATGGCGAAGACGCCGCCGTTACGCGTCTGTACGAGGATGCTGTTGGCATCGAGCGGCATGGGCGGTGCGCCGATCGCGCTGCCATCGGTCGCGATGCGGCCTGCGAAGGACCCGTCCTCGCGCGAGAGGAGGTGCACGTAGCCCTCGAAGTCGCCGACGATCACAAAGCGGCCGAAGGCCAGCGGCGCCGAGAGTCCGCGGCCGGCGAGCTTGTCCTGTTTCCAGAGGCTCGCGCCGTTCGATTTGTCGAGTGCAACCACCGCATTTTTGTCGTCGGTGATGTAAGCCCCGCGGTGATCGGCGTCCATGCCGGCAACGCTGGACATGTCGCGCGCCCAGATCGTCGTTCCGCTTTGCGTGTCGAAGCACGCGGCACGGCCCTGGTAGGTCACCGCGCAGACGCGGTCTCCGTCGACCACTGGAAGCCCCATCACGTCAGCAACGCGCTCGAGCTCGGTCGCCCCTCGAGGCAATGCCACGACGCTGTCCCAGCCGACGTTGCCGGTCGCGGCAGCAAGTGCGACCAGACGTCCACCGGGAAAGCCCGCGAAGATCGCGCCCCGTTCCAGAACGACGCCCCCATGGCTCCTGAGCGACAAGCTGGGAGCCGCGCGCTGATAAAGCCAGCGTCGGCTGCCGTCTGTGGCGTCGAGCCCGTATACGCGGCCGTCGCCCGCCCGTGCAACGATGAGTGAACCCTCCACCGCCGGCGGCGCCAGCACTTCGCCTGCCAGCTGCGATTTCCAGAGTTGTTTCCCGCCCGCGTCGAATGCAACCACTTCGCCTTTCTGCGTACCGACGACGATGAGCGAACCGCTCGCCGCCACGCCGCCGGTGAGCCGTTGTCCCGCGTTGATGCGCGCGACGCTCTTCCCCGAACTCACCTCGAAACCCTGGATCTGCCCGGCTGCGCCCGCAGCGTACACGGTGTTGCCGGTGACGGCAGGGAAGAAGATCGTCTTCTCCGCAGGCCCCACAGCGCCGCGCCAGACGATGCGCGTCTGTGTCGTTGCCTGGATCGCAACGAGCGGCGCGGGTTTCGCTGCGGGGCGGCTACCAAACCAGCGGTCGTACACGTTCCCCACCGTCGAGCAACCGGTGATACCCAGCACCAGAACGGCCGCCATCGCAGCAGTCCCCATTCTTGGATTTATCATTTCGCTTCGCCCAGCGCATCGAGCTTCACTTCGACGAGGCGCCGGTACTGACTGTTGGCGTCACTTCTGTCGAGCGCTGTCTGGTAAGCCGCGCGAGCCTCGGCAGTCTTCCCCTGCGCCGCGAACACGTCGCCGCGCAGGTCTGCATAGAGCGAGGCGTACGCATCACCGGGCTTCGCCGAAAGAAGCTGCAGCGCCTCATCGTGCTTCTTGTCGTCGAGAAGTATTCCAGCCAGGCGCAGGCGCGCGACATCGCGCATTTCTTCTTCGCGCGCCTTCTCCATTGCCCACTGCAGATTCTTACGTGCGTCATCGAGCTCTCCGGTTTCGAAGCTTGCCTTCGCCGCAGAAAGTGCTGCCATACCTGCATAGTGCGTCGAACCGTAGTTCTGAATGAGCTGCGCGGCGATGTCGCGTACTTTCTTGGAGTCTTTGATGCGCTCGGCCTGATCGAGCTGGGTATAGAGCGTCGCGGCTTTATCTGCCTGCTGAGCGCGGTAATAGCGCCAGCCCTGGAAAGCTGCCACCGTGACAAGACACGCAATCACGGCAATGACAACCATGTTGCCGTAGTCGTTCCACCACGCCTTGATCGCGTCTATCTGTTCCTGCTCTTCGAGATCGTAAGCCATATCACCCGCCTGAATTACATGTAAGGTTGTTAGCAGCCAACACGCACTCGTTCGATCGCCTCTGCAAGCGCGACCTTAACCTGCGGTTCCGCGGCCCGCAGCGGCTTCAAAGTGAGCGCCTGCGCGTCGGCTTCGTCGTCGCCGACAACGGCCGCATAACGTGCGCCGCTCGCGTCCGCCTTCTTCATCTGTGACTTGAAACTGCCGCCGCCGCAGTGAAGGACGACTCGCAGCCCCGCATCGCGCATTTGCTCCGCGAGTTTTGCGCTGTAACTTTCCGCACGCGAACCCTGCCGCACCACGTAAATATCCGGACGCGTCGGGCTATGTGGCGCCGAGGTCTTCATGAGCTCGAGCAGGCGCTCGATGCCCATTGCATAGCCGCACGCTGCCGCAGGTTTCCCGCCGATCTGCTCGATGAGACCGTCGTAGCGCCCGCCGGCACAGACCGTACCCTGCGCACCCAACTGGTCGGTGGTCCACTCGAAAACGGTGCGATTGTAATAGTCGAGGCCGCGAACGAGGCGCGGATTGATGCGAAAAGGAACACCAGCCGTTTCGAGCCCCGCCTGAACGGCTTCGAAGTGTTGTGCGGATTCCAGGTCGAGGTCATCCGCAAGCTTTGGCGCGTCCTGCAGCAGTTCCTGCATCGCCGGATTTTTACTATCCAGCACGCGCAACGGATTTGTGACAAGACGCCGGCGCGAGTCCGTGTCGAGCTGATCCGAGCGCCGCTCGAGATACTCGACGAGGCGCATACGATATCGGGCGCGCGCTTCACTCGCGCCCAGCGTATTCAACTGAAGCTCGATGCCTTCCAGCCCCAGCAGCTTCCACAGCCGCGAGCACATCACGAGGTGCTCGATATCAATGTCGGGCCCCTCCAAGCCGAGCGCTTCCACTCCGAACTGAAAAAACTGGCGATAGCGCCCCTTCTGCGGACGCTCGTGCCGGAACATGGGACCCGAGTACCACAGACGCTGTGCGCCCGCGTAGAGCAGGTTGTGCTCCACTGCCGCGCGCACACACGAGGCCGTCCCTTCCGGCCGCAGCGTGAGACTCTCGTCGGATAAGGCATCGACGAAGGTGTACATCTCCTTTTCGACGATGTCGGTGGCGTCTCCGATCGACCGCACGAAAAGCTCGGTGCGTTCCACGATCGGCATTCGTATCTCGCGATAGCCATAGGCATCGAGCCACTGCCGTGCGATGTGCTCGAACCGCTGCCACAGGTGGACCTCATCGGGCAGGATGTCGTTCATCCCGCGAACCGCTTGTATCGTCTGGGTCATCGAGCTTGGTTGGCCAGTCACCCGGCGGACGATAATTCTTCTTTGGAAACGTCGGCTGCCGACGGCGCGCGCGAATACTTTTCCTGCACGTAACGCTCGACGAGCCTCTGAAACTCGCCGGCGATATCGTTGCCTTTCAGCGTTACCGTTTTGACGCCGTCGACGAAAACCGGCGCAACTGGATTCTCGCCGGAGCCCGGAAGACTGATCCCGATGTTGGCATGCTTGCTCTCGCCCGGACCGTTGACGACGCACCCCATCACCGCAACATGCATGTTCTCGACGCCTGAGTATTGCTTCCGCCACGCGGGCATCGAATCGCGAAGGAAGGTCTGGATGCGCTCCGCGAGCTCCTGGAAAAACGTGCTTGTCGTGCGGCCGCACCCGGGGCAGGCGATCACCATCGGCGCAAACGAACGTAACCCCATCGTCTGGAGGATTTCCTGCGCGACGATGACTTCTCTGGTGCGATCGCCGCGAGGCTCCGGCGTCAGGGATACGCGGATCGTGTCGCCAATTCCTTCCTGCAGGAGCACCGCCATCGCTGCAGTCGACGCGACGATACCTTTCGATCCCATGCCCGCCTCGGTAAGCCCGAGGTGCAGCGGGTAATCGCAGCGCTGCGCCAGATCACGATAGACGGCAATCAGATCCTGCACGCCGCTCACCTTGCACGAAAGAATGATCCGGTCGTGCAGGAGCCCGAGCGCCTCGGCATGTCGTGCGCTGTCGATCGCAGAAGCAACCAGCGCATTCCGGGTGACGACCGATGCATCCCGCGGCTCCGGCAGACGCGCGTTTTCATCCATGAGACGAACGAGGAGCTCGGGGTCGAGGCTTCCCCAGTTGACGCCGATGCGCACGGGTTTTCCGTAACGGCAGGCGAACTCGATCATCGTGCCGAACTGGTCGTCGCGTTTTGAGCCGCGGCCGACGTTGCCGGGATTGATCCGAAGCTTGGCGAGCGCTTCAGCGCACGCCGGATGCTGCGTGAGAAGGCGGTGGCCGTTGAAATGGAAATCGCCGACGAGCGGCACATCGATTCCCACGCGCGCAAGTGCGTCGCGTATGTGCGGAACC